>NZ_JAKIVI010000007.1:0-179875 GCF_023614015.1 Acinetobacter sp. ACZLY 512 | reverse complement strand
TGGTTGTGGCGTTACAACTATGAAAGACCGCATCAAGCCAATCGAGGAAAACCACCTCTGATAGCTGCTTAATCTCTACTTTTGACTTCGGTTATTTATGGGAGGATTACCCTGATACCTAAAAAAGTAAGCATGTGCGCAATCCTTAGCCCAAAAAATAATACTTATATAATTGTTCAAAATTTTAGAACCTGCGTATATTCATTAATTTTTCTTAAAAGTACAATTGCAGAATGTGTCTATGCGACTAAAGTCTTAAAAAAAATATAAGTCTGTAATTTTTAAAATTATTTTTGCACTCAACTGGTGCGGTTTTGTATATGAATCTGTGTAAAAAGATCAAAAACATTGATTATTTCGAATGATTCTGCTTATCCATCTTATTTCATTTTTTGAACAAAAACATCGCAACTTCTCGCGTGTACACTGATATAGATTAAAATCATTAAGAGAAATCACTTGAGCGCTTAAAAGATATATTCTGACCAAAGATAAATATTAAAATTTCAAAACGATACACTACGCCGCATAATCTATTGATGAATTTTTCATATTTCAACGTGAAATATGACGTTGAAAAGCGCGTTGAATATACAAAGTGGCGTAATAAACACTGTGCTTTTCCTTTCGTTTTATTCTGTTTTAGAGTGACTTTTATGAGACAATATATCTTTCATTTTTCCCAAGGACTCCCATGACAGAACAGTCTCATGAATCTTTAAGCGATATCGAAATTTTAGATATTTTACAGTCGATGAAAAAAGACGAGCTAGATATCGAAGCGAAAGAGATTATTCGTAACGGGGGCAAAGCAGGGCGACAAGAGGCACACAAACAGGCAATTGTGGCTTTAAATCAAAACTTTGAAGAAAAATTTGTAGAAGCAGTAACGTTAGCACTGGGCCTAAATTCTACACAAGCAAAAAAAATTCGGTATAAAAAAGATCGTATTCGTATTTTAAAAGCACGTGGCATCGATTATATGGCCGTAGATGGTGCACAAACAGCACAAGTCTTGGCGCAAATTGCTCAAGCAATTACGCGTGAAGACAGTATTGTGACCAAAGATTTACACGATATTTTCCCATTTTGGAAACAAGGCTGGCCAATGGTTCAGTTTGATAATGCATATAAAATTTTGGCTGAAGATATTCAGATTCATTATCAGGCACTGATCGATGCATTACTTGCTTAATTGCTACATCTAGAGAAATGTGTCTGCTGTATTAAACATTCAGGTACATTCATCTAGATTACGAGCGATCGCTTTGAATGATAAAAAAATGCCTCACTTAAGAGGCATTTTTGATTTCTAAGCAACCAGATTAATGATCGAGTAAAATATGCTCTTCTGGTTTTTCAAGAATACGCGTGACCAGCAACTGGTCAATTTTATAGTGATCCACATCGACCACCTCAAATTTGAATCCTGAAAATTCAACTGTATCGGCAGGGCGAGGGATTTTGCGTAATTGATACATCATAAAACCTGCCAGTGTTTCATAATTTTCTTCATCAGGCATTTCATCGATCTCAAGCGCATGTTTAAGATCTTCAATTGGTGTACCACCGTCTATAAGCCAAGAATTATTATCGCGCTTAATAATTTGTAGCTCTTCATCCATTGGAGTGACCCAATCACCCATCACAGTAATCATGATATCACTGAGGGTAATCACACCAACAACCCAAGCGTATTCATTGATAACGACCGCAAATTTTTCCTTGGTCGATCGGAATCGATCAAGTACCTCAGAAAGGGTGAGTGTATCGGGAATGGTTAAAACGGTTCGGATGGTATTTTCTTTGAGTTGAATCAAAGATTGATTTTTCAAAATCCGCACCAAAATATCTTTGGCATCTACATAGCCAATCACCTGATCGATATGTGCATTACACACCAAAAACTTCGAATACGGATACTCAGCCAGTTTTTGACGAATGCTTTCATCGGTCTCATCGAGTGTAAAATACACAATGTTTTCACGCGTGGTCATGCTCGAAGGAACCGTTCGTTCTTCTAGCTCAAAAACATTCTCAATAAAATGATGCTCTTGTTTTTGTAATACACCAGCCTGCGCACCAGCTTCCATGACTGCTGAAATGTCATCGAAGGTAATGTTGTCATCACGAATGGTATTGACCTTAAATAAACGGAACAACATATTCGCGATCGCATTAATCAGCCATGCCAATGGCTTGCAGACTTTAATAAAGATCTGAATAGGTTCAATGACACTGACCGCGATTTTTTCAGGTGCAATCATGGCCAAGCGCTTTGGCATGAGGTCGGCAAATAAAATAAATAACGAGGTAACAAAGGTAAACGATAAGCTAAAGCCAATGGTTTCGGTCCAAGGGCCGTCGTAGACGCGATCAATCAGTTCGACAAAAAATGGCCGAAATGCGGCCTCACCTAAAATACCCCCGAGTATCGCAACAGCATTTAAGCCTATTTGCGATGCGGCAAAGAAATCTGCAGATTGCGCCTGCAAATCCAACACCTTTTGGGCGCGTTCATCACCAGATTCGGCCAGGATTTTCAGCTTGACTTTGCGCGCGCCCGCTAGCGCAATTTCAGTGAGTGATAAAAAACCAGCCGCAACAATCAGCATCATGATGATGATGGCATTTTGAAAGAGACTCACAGTTCACCTGTTGTATTGGTTATTTTGCGAAAACTTAGATAAAAAATAGTGAGGTAGTCAGACTACCTCTGTTTTAAATTAGTATAAGCGTGAAAAAAGAAGAATTTAAGAAAAATTTCAATTAGTAATGAGAAAACTGTGAGTTATTGGTGATAAATTCACGATTTTCTTCTTCGATCATTTGTCGAGCAACAAAAAGAATCAGTTGGCGTAACCAGCGATGTGCAGGATGATGATGTAATAACGGACACCATGCCATTTTTAATTCAAACTCTGGAATATAAAACGGTGGATCTTTTATCACAAGACGCGGATTTTGCGCTTGCAAACGCGCCATTCGTGTTGGAAGGGTCGCAATCAGATCCACATTTTGCGCCAATAATGCAGGCATCTGATAATGACGGGTAAACACTGAAATTTTACGTTTTTGTCCGATTCGCTCAAGTGCCTGATCAATCCAGCCTAAGCCCGCTTGCTTGTCTGGGTTGACACCAAATCCCACGCCCATACCGGTTTTCGATACCCAGATATGTTGCGCATCGAGGTAGCTTTTTAAATTTAGGTGCTGAACAGCAGGGTGCTTGTCATTTAATAAGCAGCTAAAACTGTCACGCCAAACCAGAACCTGATGAAAACTTTGTGGAATTTCATTGAAACGGTTAATCGCAAGATCGACTTTACCTTGCTCCATGTCACGATATGAAACGTCACTTGGTGTGAGAAAGTCTAACACCACATTCGGTGCTTCTGAACGTAATGCTTTGACCAAGCGCGGGATGAGCGTTGCTTCGGCGTAGTCAGAGGTCATGACACGAAACACGCGACTGCTTGTATAAGGGCGAAACTCTGTTCTCGGTTCCAGAATCATCGACAAATCAGATAAGGCATCGCGAATACGCGGCTGAAGTTCGAGCGCGCGCTCGGTGGGTGTCATACCTTCAGATGAACGAATTAACAACGGATCATTAAATAAATTGCGTAAACGGCGTAGAATATTACTCATGGCAGGTTGGGTAACACCCAATTGTTCAGCTGCACGAGTAACGTTCTTTTCGCGAAGTAGTACATCAAGATAAATTAATAGATTGAGGTCAACTCGCTCTAGATTCATAAAAAAAATACCGAGAATAAAAAAAGAAAATTATATTTGATTATGCCACAGTTCATTTGATTTGTGTCAACGTAAACATAAAAAAGACCATATCGAATAAAAGCAGAAATTTCGAGTCATCAATAAAAACATGAACCATCGCGGTACAGATTCAATGACAAGTACATAATGATGATGAGTAAAATACAAAAATTGATCAGTTGCATCTACTACGTGCAACAATTATATCTGATAAAAAATGCAATCGCACTGGCAATTTTGATCGATAATTTGGTTTTTATTTGATCTAAAATAGCGGAGTCGACTTAAGTCTAATATCAAAATTAACACGATAGCGTCATTTTAAATCAGCTTAATGATTATTTTTATTTATTAAATAACAAAAGCTTAGTTTGTGGTATTTTAATTATATTACGACTTTTATCTATGTATTTTTTAAATAAATACCGAAAATTAGCTTAGAATATTGGATTAATTTTTTTGCAACTACTAAGCTGTATTCATAGCGAAGAACAGTACAAAATCTAGTCAAATAATTTAATCTGATTTTGAACTGGAACTTCGATCAACCCAAAATGATTATAGGGCAATATCATGACTACATATCAATCAGCTTTAGAGCACGTTCGTACCGTTAAGGACAAATTAGGTGGCACGTGGAATGCAATCCGTGCAGAAGATGCAGCTCGTATGATTGTTCAAAACCGTTTCCGTACAGGTTTAGACATTGCCAAGTATACAGCGTCCATTATGCGTCAAGACATGGCTGAATACGATGCGGACACTAGCAAATATACTCAGTCTTTGGGTTGCTGGCATGGTTTTATTGCACAACAAAAAATGATCGCCAACAAAAAATATTTTGGCACGACATCTAAGCGTTATATCTATCTATCAGGCTGGATGGTTGCTGCACTTCGTTCTGAATTTGGTCCACTTCCTGACCAATCTATGCATGAAAAAACCTCTGTTCCTGCATTGATCGAAGAAATCTATACCTTCTTGCGTCAAGCAGATGCTAAAGAACTAAACGATTTGTTCCGTGCATTACAAAAAGCTGAAGCAGCAGGTGATACAGCGAAAGCCAAAGAAATTGAAGCGCAAATTGACAACTTCGAAACGCACGTTGTGCCAATCATTGCCGACATCGATGCTGGCTTCGGTAATGAAGAAGCAACTTACCTTTTGACTAAAAAAATGATCGAAGCGGGTGCATGTGCGATCCAAATCGAAAACCAAGTTTCTGACGCAAAACAGTGTGGTCACCAAGCAGGTAAAGTAACTGTTCCACATGAAGATTTCCTTGCAAAAATCAATGCAGTACGTTTTGCATTTATTGAGCTTGGAATCGATGAGGGCGTGATTGTTGCACGTACTGACTCTGAAGGCGCGGATTTGACTCAAAAAATTCCAGTGTCGAAAGAAAAAGGCGACTTGGCATCTCAATACATCAGCTATCTCGATACACAAGAAATCGATATTGCTGAAGCAAGTGATGATGAGATCTTAATCAAGCGTGATGGTAAGTTGCATCGTCCTAAACGTTTGGCGTCTGGCTTGTATCAGTTCCGTGAAGGCACACAAATCGACCGCGTGGTACTTGACTGTGTCACCAGCTTGCAAAATGGTGCAGACATGCTGTGGATTGAAACACCAACACCAAACGTAGCTGAAATTGCACACATGGTGAATCGTGTGAAAGAAGTGGTTCCAAATGCAAAACTGGTCTATAACAATAGTCCGTCATTCAACTGGACACTGAACTTCCGTCAGCAATCTTATGACCGTTGGGCTGCTGAAGGCAAAGACGTTTCTGCCTACGATCGTGCTAAGTTGATGAGCGCTGAATATGACAACACGGAATTGGCTGCGGATGCAGACGAAAAAATCCGTACCTTCCAAGCAGATGCTGCACGTGAAGCGGGTGTATTCCATCACTTGATTACACTACCGACTTACCACACTGCTGCATTGTCTACACATGAGTTGGCAAAAGGCTACTTTGGTGAAGAAGGTATGTTGGCTTATGTTGCGGGTGTTCAGCGTAAAGAAATCCGTGGCGGTATTGCATGTGTGAAACACCAAGCAATGGCGGGTTCTGACATCGGTGATGACCACAAAGAGATCTTCTCTGGCGAGCAAGCACTTAAAGCTGGTGATGCAAGCAAAAATACAATGAATCAGTTCTCTGCTCACTAATTGAGTAAAGAAAGAAAAAACCCTGCAATCGCAGGGTTTTTTGATGCAAATTTAACTTTTCTTTTTTAAAACATAATATTCAGCCAAACTGCCGTCAATTTTGTTGCCTTCCAAATCAAGTGCTGTTGCAGTATTTTCACCAATAAAGAATTTACGCTGTTCAGACTTCTGATCTAATACAATCATCGATGGATTTTTTGAGTCAAATGTAAAACTTCCTTTGGTTTCAAACGGCTTACCATCGCCTTTACCTAAATACGTTTCTTTAAGTACATAGGTTTTGTCGTCGTTTAACTGAAGCTCAGTTTGAATGCCTTCGCAGTCGGCACACGGCAATTTACCTTGATAATCACCCGACCAATCCAGTGAATTTTCAGCAGTATGCGTCATATCATGGGCTTGATGCTGGTCGTGTTTAACCTCAGATGCGGCTTGACTATGCTGCTCAGCGGTAGCAGTATCTGTTTTATTTTCAGGTTTTGAGCAAGCGGCTAGAACCAAACTGGTCAATGCAAGCGCTAATAACGATTTTTTCATGTTTTACCCAATCATTATTTATTTAATGGATGCCCAGCCTATAAAAAAAATCAAGCCAGTTAAATAATTGAAATGTAAGATTAGGTAGAACATTCCCTCATAAGTATCAGTTTATTTCAACTCAGGATTAATACCACCCAATGCCTGGCAGGCTGCTTTATAACGTTGTAATTGTTGTTGTACGGCTTCATCGAGTGGCATTTTAAATGTTGCATCGCCCGATTTAAATTGTTCAACATAGCTTGTGGCCTTGGCTTTACTGGTTGCTAGAGATTGCTGATGAAAGCTGTTGATCGAACTGTGCGGAATTTCGGTGGTTTCGAGATTTTTACACTCGAAATTTTGCAGCAATTTTTCAGCACGTTTCACTTCATTTGAGCTTCCGATTACACAACCAGAGAGTGCGGCACAACTTATTAATATTGTCAGGGTTTTCATTATCAGAACAATTAGGTTAGGGTGGTCGTTAAGCCCGCTATTCTATCGGTATTGTGGCGCTAAAACCTTGTCATTATTTGTGAAAATTGACTAAATTTTGGCTAATCAATATCACAAAATCATCTCAATCACTTGATTGAAAAAAATAACACAAGAAAAGTACCAAAAATTATGCTATTGAAATGTATGTAAAATAAACGTTTAAGCAATCCTTTTAAAAAATTGCCAATTCTTGGTGCAAAAATTGCTTAACTGATCAGACCAGTAGAACATGTCGCATAAAGGAACAGCATGAATCAGCCACAGGACTTTCACATCCAAAGATCCAAAGCTTTGTGGTATGCCCAACTCGAATTAGGCTTTCATGATGATGGTGAGCGCACCATTATGAAGCATAGAAAGCATCACGGACCTGTTCGGGTGCAAAAAATGCTATGGCCTGAAAAAACGGGTGTATGTCATGCAATATTGGTGCATCCACCAGCAGGTATTGCGGGGGGAGATCATTTAACTTTTCAGATATATACAGAAGAAGGCGCACATGCAGTTGTGACGACTCCAGGAGCTGGAAAATGGTATCGCACCAATGGTAAACCAGCTGCGCAACATATTTATTTAAATGCACGAGGACGTTCGATTTTAGAATGGCTTCCTCAGGAAACCATGCTCTACGATGGTGCAAATGCGCAGTCGGAAACCACCATTCATCTTGATCAAGCCGCCAGTTTTATTGGATGGGATATGCTGGTTCTTGGGCGTCAGGCTCGCGCGGAGACATTTTCTGACGGTGCTTATCGCAATATATTTACGTTATATCGTGATCAGAAACTACTGGTTGCCGACACACTGCGCTTTACAGGAAATGATCGCTGGTTACGATCATGTTTAGGCATGAACGGACACGCCGTAATGGCCAGTTTGTGGGCGGTTGCACCTGAAACACATCGCGCTAAAGTCGATCTTGAGCAGCATGTTGAGCTGATTCGAGAATTGATTATGCGTATGGATGCACCGGTAACACTGACGCTACTCGATGATGTGCTCTGTGCCCGTTATTTAGGTGATGATGTTCGGCAATGTCATGATGCATTTGCTGCCATACGCGCTCGATTGCGTCGTTACTGGCTCAATTTAGATGAAGAATTTCCGCGAATTTGGCGCACTTAATTGTAGGCGAGTAGTGGGTTTATCAACCAGAAGATAAATAAACAAAGCTTCAATGCCACATGTGTGCACATATTTTGCTTTAAAGACACTTAATGAAACTAGGTATATCGAAATGGAACTGAATCCAACCGAAAAAGACAAGATGTTGATTTTTACTGCAGGTTTGGTCGCTGAGCGTCGTAAGGCACGTGGTTTAAAGTTAAATTATCCTGAAGCAGTCGCATTTATTTCAGCAGCACTGTTAGAAGGTGCGCGTGATGGAATGAGCGTTGCAGAATTGATGCATTACGGCACCACCTTACTCAGTAAAAATGATGTGATGGATGGCGTGGCCGAAATGATTGCTGAGGTACAGGTCGAGGCGACTTTTCCAGATGGTTCAAAACTTGTGACGGTTCATCAACCCATTGTTTAATCATTCAGAGGAGAACATCATGATTCCTGGAGAAGTGCTCACTCCCGATAGTATTATTGAACTCAATGTCGGCCGACCAACGCTCAAAATCAGTGTTGCCAATACTGGCGACCGTCCTATTCAGGTCGGATCACATTTTCATTTTGCAGAAGCCAATGATGCACTGGAGTTTGATCGTGAACAAGCTAGAGGCTATCGTCTAAATATTGCCGCAGGAACCGCGGTTCGATTTGAACCGGGACAAAACCGAGAGATTGAATTGGTTGCACTGGCAGGCAAGCGAGAAGTATATGGATTTGCCGGTCGTGTGATGGGCGCACTGGACTCAGAATGAAAACAATGTGGAAGGCCTTTTAATATGAAAATGTCGCGTCGTGCATACGCTGAAATGTTTGGCCCAACGGTAGGAGATCGAGTCCGTTTAGCCGATACCGAACTATTTATTGAAGTAGAACAAGACCTCACCACTTATGGCGAAGAAGTCAAATTTGGTGGTGGTAAGGTGATTCGCGATGGCATGGGGCAATCGCAGTTACTTGCAGATCAAGTGGCAGATACCGTAATTACCAATGCATTGATTGTTGATTGGTGGGGCATTGTAAAAGCCGATGTGGGCCTTAAAAATGGTCGTATCTGGAAAATTGGTAAAGCTGGAAATCCAGATATTCAGCCAGACATTACCATTCCACTCGGCGCAGCAACAGAGGTCATTGCAGGTGAAGGGCAAATTCTGACCGCAGGCGGAATTGACACTCATATTCACTGGATTTGTCCTCAGCAGGTAGAAACGGCATTGATGTCTGGTGTGACTACTATGGTGGGTGGTGGTACTGGACCGGCAGCAGGAACGTCAGCCACGACAGTTACACCTGGCCCATGGCACATTGGTACCATGTTACAAGCCATTGACGATTTACCCATGAATATTGGTTTGCTGGGTAAAGGCAATATTAGTTTACCGGATCCGATTCGTGAACAGATTAAAGCGGGTGTGGTGGGGCTTAAACTGCACGAAGACTGGGGCTCGACGCCTGCTGCAATTGATAACTGCCTGAGTGTGGCCGATGAGTTTGATGTGCAGGTTGCTATTCATACCGATACACTCAATGAAGGCGGCTTTTTGGAAGAAACGCTCGGGGCATTTAAAAACCGAACCATTCATACCTATCATACCGAAGGTGCTGGCGGTGGGCATGCCCCCGATATTTTAAAAGCGATCGGGCAGGCCAACGTACTGCCATCTTCGACCAATCCAACACGCCCATATACTATCAATACCATCGATGAGCATTTGGATATGCTGATGGTGTGTCATCATTTGGATCCTGCAATTGCAGAAGATGTGGCATTTGCTGAAAGTCGTATTCGTCGTGAAACCATTGCAGCAGAGGATATTTTACAAGATCTAGGTGCTATTTCGATGATGTCGTCAGACTCTCAGGCCATGGGCCGCGTGGGAGAAGTGATTATTCGGACATGGCAAACTGCACATAAAATGAAGGTACAACGCGGCGCACTTGAAGGAGACAATGAGTTTCATGATAACAACCGAATTAAGCGTTACATCGCCAAATACACCATCAATCCTGCTATTACACACGGTTTAAGCCATGAAGTGGGGTCAATAGAAGAAGGAAAGTTGGCCGATTTAGTGCTTTGGAAGCCCGCATTTTTTGGGGTTAAACCCTCGATGATTATCAAAGGCGGGATGATTGCCGCAGCACCGATGGGCGATATCAATGCTTCAATTCCAACGCCACAGCCTGTGCATTATCGTCCGATGTTTGGTTCTTATCCACGTGCTGTACATAACACGTGTATCACCTTTTTGCCGCAAGTGGCAATTGATGAAGGCGTCGATCAGAAGTTGCAACTTAAAAAGTTGATCAGCCCGTGTAAAAACACGCGCAACATTACCAAACATGACATGAAACATAATACTTACTGCCCCGTGATGGATGTGCATCCTGAAACATACGAAGTGCGCGCCGATGGGGAACTGCTGACCTGTGAGCCAGCCGATGTGCTGCCAATGGCTCAACGTTATTTCTTGTTTTAAGGATAATATGACGTGATTTATTTGATTCGGCATGCACAAAGTAAAGCGAATGTAAATTTGAGATGTACATCTCATGCCAATATTGAATTGACCGAACAGGGCAAATTACAATCTGAGCAACTTGCAATTAAACTTCCGCATGCCGATCGAATTTTTATTTCATCCTTTACGCGCACGTTGCAAACTGCAAAGCCTCTTGCAGTAAGAGATCAGTTAAATCCAGAAGTTTTCGATATTCATGAGTTTTCATATTTGTCTGACGTTAAATGTCAAAATACAACACTTGAGGAACGTAAGCCATTTGTAGATGCTTACTGGACGTTAGCTGATCCATATTACAAAGATGCAGAAGATGCAGAGTCTTTTGCTGAGTTTTATCAGCGAGTTGAAAATTTTTCTGGGCTATTGAATGATCTAAAATATCTTTATCAAGTTAAAAACCTAATGATATTTAGTCATGGACAATTTCTTACTTTATTGAAATTGATCGCATTCGAACATCAAGAATTATCTAAAAATCTTATGAATGAGTTTCGTAAGCGTACGATTGATAATCCAATCCAGAACACAGATTTTTTTATTTACGCATAGGGTTTTCTCTTATGAAAATTTATACCCAACGTCTGGATGAAATTTCATCAGACCAAACATTTGAAACGGTCGAACTGAACTTTGATACCCGTCAAAAATCGCGTTTTCGTGCAACCTTAAAAGACGGTACCGATATCGGTGCCGACTTGCCGCGCACGGGTATTTTACGCAGTGGCTCATTTATTGCGACCCATGACGGCGATATTCTGCGTGTAGATGCCAAACCAGAACGTTTAATGCAGGTCACGGCCAAAACGGATTTTGAATTGCTCAAAGCGGCTTATCATTTAGGGAATCGTCATGTTCCATTAATGCTTACACCGTACGCGCTTTATTTTGAACCAGATCACGTACTGGCAGAAATGGTTGAAGGTTTGGGATTGGTTGTTAAAGAAGTTGAACATATGTTTGAACCTGAAAGTGGTGCTTATGCACAGCATGCACATGATCATCGTTTAAGCCCAATCAAGTCATTGCATCATGTCCATTAATGCTGCTCAACTGCTCAAGCTACTGACACTGTCTTCTACGGCATTGCCTGTAGGGGCTTACTGCTACTCACAAGGTGTAGAAAGCGCCATTCAGGTGGGGCTTGTGCATGATGAAGAGAGCAGCAGTGCTTATTTTGAAGAAGTGCTTGAGATGTTGCTGGTGCGCTTTGAGCTGCCATTGCTCAAACGGCTGATGCTACATTTTAATGATGACGAGCAGTTTTTAAAGTGGGCGCATCTCTATAGAGCGAGCCGTGAAAGTAAAGAGCTCTTGGCAGAATCCCAGCAATTGGCATTTTCTTTGAACGCTTGGATTAAGGCCGTACTCAAGATGCCTGTAGAGGTAAAAAAGCAGTTTGGTTTTGTACCTGTATATGCCCAGTTGTGCGGACGCCTTGAACTTAATCCGGCAGAGGTTTTAACAGCATATACCTTTAGCGTGCTTGAAAATCAGGTTTTGGCCGCAGTGAAAACGGTTCCACTTGGGCAAATGAGCGGCCAGCGAATTTTATGGCATTTACATGAAAAAGTGCCGCAAGCTGTCGAGCAGGCGTTGTTATTGCAAGACGACCAAATCAGTAGTGCATTGCCTCAGTATGCAATGCTAAGCATGCAACATGAAACCCAATATTCGAGACTATTTCGATCTTAACCCTTGATTTGGCAAAGTAATAAAATTGAACTGCTAAATCAAAATGTGACATTTTAAAGGAAATAAACATGACAGAACGTAGCCCATTACGCGTTGGCATTGGTGGTCCGGTTGGATCGGGTAAAACAGCATTGACCCTTAATCTGTGCCGTGCCTTACGTGAAAAATACAATATGGCTGTCGTCACCAATGATATTTACACTAAAGAAGATTCAAACTTTCTGACCCGAAACGAAGCCATGACACCAGACCGAATTGTGGGGGTTGAAACGGGTGGATGCCCGCACACCGCTATTCGTGAAGATGCATCCATCAACTTGGCTGCAATTGATGATCTTTGTGAAAAATTTGACGGTCTGGAACTCATCATTATTGAAAGTGGTGGAGACAACTTGGCTGCAACGTTTAGTCCAGAACTTTCAGATCTGACACTCTATGTGATTGATGTCGCCGGTGGAGAAAAGATTCCACGCAAAGGTGGCCCTGGCATTACTAAATCTGATTTATTAATTATTAATAAAACGGATCTGGCGCCAATGGTTGGAGCGAATTTAGACATTATGGAACAAGATGCCAAGCGGATGCGCGGCGATAAACCGTTTTTATTTTCGAACATGAAAACAGAAGATGGTTTAGCACAAATTATTGAATTTATTGAAAAGCAAGGGCTTTTTAAGGCTTAAGGAGGCGCCATGCGCTCAATCACAAAACAACTGCTCATCATCTTGATATCGGCTTTGCCTGTTGCAGCGATGGCACACCCCGGACATGCTTCACAAGCAGGTTTCTGGACAGGATTTATTCACCCCTTCACTGGACTTGATCATTTAACCATGGCAATCGGCTTTGGCGTATTGCTCTGGACAGTTGCAAAAAAATGGAAAGTTTTAGGTATTGTGGGGTTGAGTTTAAGCCTCGTTTTTGGTTTTGTTTTGGGCGCAAACGGTATTATCGCTGACGCGATTGCTGAATATGGCATTGTGACATCGTTAATCGTACTGGCTGTTGCACTGTGGAGTAAGTCTTATCGTGTATTGCCATTTGTTGCATTGCTAATGGCGAGCTTTCACGGTGCTGCGCACGGCGTTGAGCTTGCACCTCAAGGCCACGTCATTGCTTTGATCTCTGGTATGGTGCTCGGTATGGCAACGTTGTATACGATCGGCTTGGTGGTAGGTGAGTTGATCAATCGCCATGTACCGTACGGACGTAAAGTCTTGTCTGCTTTAGCCATGTTGGTCGCAATTATCGGTTTAGCCTAAGCGGTTTCATCTTGTCAAAAGGTAGCGTATGCTACCTTTTTTACTATATCTTTTTAAAAAATGATGAGGTTGTCTGTTTTATTAAGACTGACTGTATTGTTGGCATTAAGCTGTTATTCATCCTGGGGACAGGCTTATGATTTTTTCTCACAAGCAATGCCTGACAACACAGTGAATCTGGATGTAAATCTTGAAAATAAAGACTTGAATCAGGAGCAGAAGCACCTTGCCGAGCAACATGATCAAGAAGAAAACAATTATAAAGTGCTTAAAAATCTTTTCTATGCAAATGAGCGAATCAGTATTTATAACTATACGGTGTATAACATGGATGATTTGAAAAGTAAGATGATTGAGAGATCTCCCGATGCGGTTGGTCTACACGATTTATCTATTTCGTTTGGTTATGGCATGAGTTATCGACTTAAAGATGATACAAAGCTAGGCTACGAGTACGTTTCTAATTTTCCCTATGATCGTGGACAGTTGATCCGTTTTTTCTGGATTCGATCTTTTTAAGATTGGAGATATCTTTTTTTACCTAAGTAACATAAGACACATCAATTGATGATGAAGACACTATAATTTCTTCAACATTATTTAATGGCCTTAAATCAGACTAAACGCACTTATTAACAGTGAAGCAGTCGATGATGCTAAAAAGACTTCGTGTTTTCATTTCTGTTTTTTTAACTGTAACGAGTTTTATGTCGAGCTTATCTGTACAAGCACAAAGCTTTTCCGGATATCAAAATCAACTGTCGAATATGCACCAACCACGCTGGTCATTGCAACCAAGACAACAACTCGATGATGATGACGTCCGAGAGCGCCGTGAAGAGGAAATAGTGCGAGACGTGCGGCCGGTATGTTTAGATCGCCCTGACTAATCGAATGATTAAACCCATAGATCAAGAAGAGTTCACGATTAAACAATACCGCTTAAATACAAATAAGATTTTGACGCATTGTCGGGCGAATCATCGCTATAATTTTTTCTGATAAAGCCCTGCGCGCACTGTTCCGGCTTTGCTCGATTTAAGCAATTGCCATGTGTTGGGGAGTTGCAACTGAGTCAACTCCCGATCTGCTTCGACATAAATATAGGCATTTTCACGGGCCAGAGGATCAAGTAAAATAGCTAATTCTGTCCATAAATCTAGGCTGTAAGGCGGATCTAGAAAGATCACATCAAATTGCTGATTCAGTCTAGGTAAAACCTGCTGTGCGGTGGCGACTTTTAAGTCGCAATTTTTCGCCTCAAGTAACTGGATATTCTGCTTGAGAATTTTGGCCTGTAGCGTTTCTGGCTCGATCATCAGTACCGAAGCTGCTCCACGCGACAAAGCCTCAAAGCCCAGTGCGCCAGAACCCGTACAAACATCGAGCACGGCCGCATTTTGAATATCCCACATGAGCCAGTTAAATAATGTTTCACGAACACGATCTGGGGTGGGGCGTAAACCCTCGACACTGGCAAATGGAAGCTGTCGACGTTTCCACTGCCCACCAATAATACGTAACTGATTTTTCATTATTCTGAGATCTCTGCTGAGGCAGGTGCAGATACGGCACTGACCGAAGAGGCAGCAGTGTTTGGTTTCTGCTGTGGTTTATTGCGATTTGACACGGCATTTGGATCTGCTTCAAGTAAAGCACCGCTAGGAAGCTCGCCCGGCTTAATACCGGCTGTCATCAAGCCGCCACTCAGTTGATGATTGGCTGGTCGGATTGGATTTTTCTTGCGGGTCAGTAGCCAATAGTCAAATAATGGGCGCGAAAGCTGAGCTGCCGATCCACCATGTCGACCATTTTCCCACACCACAGCCACCGCAATTTCAGGGGTTTCAGCAGGTGCGAATCCAACAAATAGACCATGGTCGAGTTGGCGCTCAGACAAAATTGACTCGTTGTAGCGTTTACCTTGCGCAATACTTTTAACCTGAGCTGTCCCTGTTTTGCCTGCAATTTGATACATTGGTGTACGAATACCGCGACCTGTACCACTTTGAATCACATCAATCATGGCATCGCGCATATTGACCCAGTCCTGTTCTGTGCCATTAAACTGGATTTTACCGTCCGGTGCATTGTGTACCTTAAAGGGTTTGGCGCCATGTGCAGAACGAAGTACATGCGGTGTCACATGAGCACCGTGGTTGGCCATAATTGATGTAGCCATTGCAAGCTGGAGTGGTGTTGCAGTAAATGCACCCTGACCAATACTCACAGAAATCGTTTCGCCTTTGAGCCATTTCGATTTACGCGTGCGCATTTTCCACTCTGGATTTGGGTACAGGCCTTCACTCTCACTCGGTAAATCAACCCCTGTTTTTTGACCAAAACCAAATTGACGCATCCAAGCATTCATTTTGTCGATTCCCATCTGATACGACAATACATAGAAATAGGTATCGCAGGAATCGATAATCGATTTATGCAAATTCACCATTCCATGACCGCCTTTTTTCCAGTCACGGAACTTATGAGAATCTCCCGGAAGATGGAAATAACCCGGATCATAGATACTGGTCGACCAGTCTACAGTGCCATAATGAATGCCGCCCAATCCTTCCATCGGTTTAATGGTCGAACCCGGTGGATAGACCCCTTGTAAGGCACGGTTATACAGCGGCTGATCGAGATTGTCTCGCAAGGCACTGTAGTCCACATGACTAATCCCTGTCACAAATAAATTTGGATTAAAGCTTGGGCTAGATACCAGCGCCAGAATTTCACCTGTACGCGGATCCATCGCCACGATTGCACCACGACGACCGACCAGTTGCTCGGCAGCCACCACTTGCAAGCCGTAATCGATTGAAAGATAAAGGTCGTTACCTCGTACTGGTTCTTTACGCCCAAGATGACGCAAGATATTGCTGTGGGCATCGGCCTCGACTGATTCGTATCCTGGTGTTCCGTGTAACAAGTCTTCGTAGGTTTTTTCTACCCCGATCTTGCCAATCAGGTTGGTTCCAGCGTAGGTGTCTTTATTGAGCGTTTGAAGCTCTTTTTCATTGATGCGCCCCACGTAACCAATCACATGTGCAAACAGATCCCCGTGCGGGTAATAGCGAGTCATCTGTGTCTCGATTTTTACACCCGGAAAGTTATATTTCTGTTCACTAAACTTGGCAATATCTGCTTCGGTCAGATTGAGTTTAATCGATACGCGCTCAGTTTTACGTGCTGTTTTAATTCGCGTTTTAAAACGATCAATATCTTCTTGTGTAAGGGTAAGAATAGGCGTAAGTCGTTCGAGTGTACCATCGATATCTTCAACATCTGCGCGGCTCATGGTTGCCGTAAAGACCGGATAATTATCGGCCAGTAATACGCCGTTTCGGTCGTAAATGTAACCCCGAGCAGGAGGAAGAGGTTGCAGTCGAATCCGGTTTTTGTCAGAGGCTGTAGAGAACTCATCAAAATGCACAATTTGCAAATAGGCATAACGGCTCATCAACACCAGTAAGCAGCAACACACCAAGCCAATTGCAAAAAAGATTCGCCCTCGATACAGACGCTTTTCTTGCTGGTTATCTTTTAACGGAAAGTGCTGCTTCATACCAATAGACTTTAACTTGAACGACACAAATAAATAGCCGTAAAGTTTACCCTATCACGCTTATAAAACAGAGATAAATTTTAAGTATTCACCCACAATCGAGATCAGTTTTTTGACATTTGCGCCATCAAAATTGTAAGGTGCTGTATATAAGAACGAAACTATTTCTGTTAAAGTCACAAAACAGTTAAAGGAATGCTCTAAATTGAAGATGTTTGGAGAAACACGGAGAAAATAATGAAAAAAATATATTCATTTCTTGCTCTCTTAACCTTTAGTTCGGTGACATGTGCAAGTGTTCAGGATTATTTGCCTGAAGCAAAGTTGCAAGGCAAAGATGTTAGTCCGTTCAATGTCGGCTTGGGAGTCACCCAGCAACTGGCACATGTGAATGGCGAATGGGTCAATCCTTATGGCATTGCTTATTTAAAGGCAGGCGCCTATCTCAATGGCGATCATACCTTTGGCGGGCAAGTTGGCTTCCGTTATCCATATTATCTCACAGGCAAAAATCAAAATGGATACTACTTAGGTGTATATGCTGGTACGCTAGAAAGCCGCCGAGTCGACAATGATTACACCTCACGAGTCGGTGGTGGCGTCGATTTGGCGTATGTTTGGTTAAATAAAGATCGAATCAGTACCTTTAGTGTTGGCATTGGTGCCGCAGAAGCGTTAAAAAATATAGATGGGTCTACTGTAGTTGATACCAAACCTCAATTACAGTTTGCTTATACGCTAAGTTTTGGTCTTTAAAGTGCCGAGATTTCTTCATCATAAATACACCCATCAAGTAATAAAGAAATACGAGAGTAATGGATGTTAGATTTCATCAGTGATTTGTGGCAAACCTTTTTAAATCGACCTGATCATTTGGCGGTGATGAGTATCATCCCGGTGACTGCATTTGTGACATGGGCACATGTGTGGATGGCTTTAAAGATGGTCTTTTATCCAATTAACTTCTGGGGATTTCATCTAGGTCCGTTACCCGTGGGCTGGCAAGGAATTGTGCCACGTAAAGCGGGTCGTATTTCTGGCATCATTACCGACAACACGCTTTCAAAATTGGGTTCGTTGCGTGAGTTTCTAGAGGCCATGGACCCAGAAGATATGGCCAGAATTATTGGTGAGCAAGTCGGCTTTGAACTTGAGCACCTGATTGATGAAGTCATGATTGACCGAAATGCCGTGCTCTGGGAAAACTTACCTTATTCGATTAAACGCAGAATTTATGCTCAAGCGCATAAGCAGTTACCCGGTGTACTCCGAGAATTGGTTACAGAGTTGACTTTAAATGTAGAGTCACTGGTGAATATGCGTGAAATGGTCGTCAGCCAAATGGAAGGCGATCGCCGTTTAATGGTGAGAATGTTTTTAAAAGTAGGTCAGAAGGAAATTAACTTTATCTGGCATATCAGTGCACTAATTGGAATGTTTTTTGGTGTGTTTCAAATGCTGGTCTGGTTTTTGGTGCCATGGCACTGGACAGTGCCTTTCTGGGCGGCTATCTGGGGCTTTCTCACCAACTGGATTGCAATCTGGATGGTGTTTAATCCAATCGAGCCACACTATGTCCGTTATCCACAGTTTTTCCGCTTAACACAAGACCGTAAATTTCCATGGGTGGTGCCAGTCGTGCCGCGGATGGGAACTTATAATGTTCAAGGCGCTTTTATGAAGCGTCAAGAAGAAGTATCGGATGTATTTGCAAGTGTCGTCACTGAAGATCTGATTACCTTGAAGTCGATCATGACTGAAATGATGTATGGCAGTAAAAAAGACAAGACCCGTCGTATAGTTAAACGCCATATCAATGAAATAATGGAAACTCCATTGGTAAGAACCTCACTTCAACTCTCCTTAGGGCCACGCGAATATGCTAAACTCAAGACAGACTTGATTGATCGCTCAATTGAAATTACGATGGTGCCTGTATGCGACCCTGCGTTCAATGCGAGCCGTGCACAAAAAATATTTCAGATGTTTAAAGACCGTATTCGTGAGTTAACTCCAAAAGAGTTTCAAAACCTTCTACGTCCGGCATTCCAAGAGGATGAGTGGATACTGATTGTGCTTGGTGGGGTCACCGGATTTTTTGCAGGTTTAATACATTTGTTTGTCGCTTTCTTATAATTTAGATGCTGGTAGATGTGACACGAGGTGTCATACTCCAGAGCATCGTGATGATTGTTTTTAATGAGGATGCTTTCTTATGCGCATTATTTTACTCGGACCACCTGGAGCAGGTAAAGGTACTCAGGCTCAGTTGATCTGTAAGCGCTATGATATCCCACAAATTTCAACCGGTGATATGCTCCGTGCTGCAATTCGTGAAGGAACTGAACTTGGTCTAAAAGCCAAAAGTGTAATGGAGTCTGGTGGTCTGGTATCAGATGAACTGATCATCGGTTTGGTAAAAGAGCGTATCGCGCAACCTGACTGTTCAAATGGTTGTATTTTTGATGGTTTCCCACGCACTATTCCACAAGCTGAAGCGCTGGAAAAAGAAGGGATCACAATTGATCACGTGATTGAAATTGCGGTACCAGACGAAGAAATCGTAAAACGTCTTTCTGGCCGTCGTCAGCATCCAGCATCTGGTCGTGTTTACCACATCGAATACAATCCACCGAAAGTAGAAGGTAAAGACGATGTAACAGGTGAAGAACTGGTACAGCGTCCAGACGATCTAGAAGAAACCATTCGTAAGCGCCTTGGCTCTTATCACAGCGAAACTGAGCAATTGGTTGGCTTCTATCAAGGTCGTGCGGCATCTGGCGAAAATGCACCAACCTATGACAAGCTTGATGGCTTACGTACAATCGATGTTGTACAAAAAGATCTATTTGCTATTTTAGACAAAACTAAATAATTCGTTTGGTTTTTGCTAATATAAGAGAGTCCTGAGCATTCAGGGCTCTTTTCTTTTTTGAGGATATCTGTTTGCTAAAGATCGCATTAATCTTTTTGGTGGTGATAAGTCTATTGGTTTTGTTGTTTCTGCTCTATCAAAGCCAGAAAATGCTACGTCAAGTGCAAAAACAAGAGCTTGCAGAAAAACGTTTAAATCAGCAAAACAAGCGCAAAATACTGCACCCAAAGCTCAAACAAAAAAAGTGAGTGCATCGCTCATGCAAACACTTTTATTTTTGAAAAAAAATTAAGGTGTTGCTTGGATGGTCACAGCGCGCTCTGCACCATAAGCATAACGCTCTGGCCAGTTACATACATCGGATACTACACATTCTGCGCATTTTGGCTTTCTGGCCACACAGCAATATCGTCCGTGCAAAATTAGCCAGTGATGCGCATCAGTAATAAATTCTTTTGGAATAACTTTAATTAGACGGTGTTCCACCTCAAGCACATTTTTGCCCACAGCTAAGCCTGTGCGGTTTCCTAAACGAAAAATATGTGTATCGACTGCCATGGTGGGCTGCCCAAATGCGGTATTTAACACCACATTTGCGGTTTTGCGTCCCACACCTGGAAGTGCCTCAAGCTCTGCTCGGGTTTGAGGAACCTCACCTTGATGTTTTTCAATTAAGATTTGACAGGTTTTAATCACATTTTCAGCTTTGGCATTATATAAGCCAATGGTTTTTATATAAGTTTTTAAGCCTTCAACACCCAAGGCATAAATTTGTGCGGCAGAATTGGCCACCGGAAACAGTTTGTCTGTGGCTTTGTTTACACTTACATCGGTGGCCTGAGCCGAAAGCATGACCGCAATCAGTAATTCAAATGCATTACTGTAATTTAACTCAGTTTGTGGGTGAGGGCGCTGTGCTCTAAGGCGCTCAAAAAACGTCTGGATCTGTTTTTTGGTCATGTTTTTAACTGGCATTTAATTCCCCTGAAGCAGATTCAGTTGTTGTTGCAATTGCTCAAGTTGCTGCTGTTTCTTTGCATCTGCTCGAACGCTTAATTGCTTTTCCAGTTTTTTAATTTGGGTGCGAAGCTTGGCAAGTTCAATCGTAATAGATGCATCCTGTTTTGTGACTGTTTTAGCTGCAGCTTCAATACGTTCAATTGAAGGCAGTTCATCTATCCACTGCGAAAACTGAGAAAACAATTCGGTGTCAATTTCTGCACGAACAATCGGGCCTTTGCGGTCGATACGGCGGCGTTCTTCACGTTGAATGTGCGCATAATAACGTTGTCGAAGTTGCTGTTGTTCCTGTTCTTGTTGCAAAGCAGTAGGAAGCGGCGCAGTATCTTCAAACAGTTCGATACAATCCACAGGGCATGGTGGAATACAAAGCTCGCATCCTGTACACAGATCCGTCAAAACACTATGCATCAGCTTGCCGCTGCCAATAATCGCATCGACCGGACAGGCACTGATGCACTTGGTACATCCAATGCATTCATCCTCACGAATGATTGCTTTCATACGCTGCGGGCGCCCATCGGACTGAATTGGCCAGACACTTTTTTCTGCAGGCAGTGGCGGGCGGTTGAGTCGAGCTGCAAGAGCATCTGCAACAGGTTGACCGCCCGGAATACATTTATTTGCCGCTTCACCTTCTAAAATGGCCTTTGCATAAGGCAGACATCCATCTCGATGTCCGCACAAACCACATTGAGTTTGCGGCAAAATACGGTCTATTTCGCGTAAAAGTGCAAAAGCGTTATTGGTCATAAGAGAAAAATATTCAGTACAAAAAGGAATGTCAGCTTAAGCCCGGCATTTTAGCACAGAAGTCGCTATATGACCCCGTAATCCAGTAACACTTATTATTCAAAAAAAGGCCTGATCGCAGTGATCAGGCCTTTGAGTGTCTGGATTGAATCATCCGCTGGCTTATTTGGACTTCACCATTTCTTGCTCAACGGTCATGTCATGGATATAGACATATTTAGATTGATCTGCCGCAGGATTTTTTCGTTCATAGCGTTTTACACGAACAATTACGCGTTGATCTGCACGATGTTGAAAGCCCTCGATTTGATCATAAAATAACGACCAGTCTTTATCAACTTGGGTTTTAATCCCTTTATCGTCATATTTAATTTCGCGAACTTGCAGACAAGTTTGCGGTGCAACACCTGTACACGATTTAGTTTCAGGTGCAATTTCCAAGAAAATGATTTCGCCCTGAGACTGATATTTGGTTTCTGGTGTCATGCTGCCTTTAAACTCAAATGTTTGTCCTGCGGCATTGGTTAACATCAGACTTGGCTGTTCAATTGAGCGAGTATCGAGTTTGAAATGAGTGCTTTTGTCGCTAAGAAGGTTAGCTGCAAACTGCTCATTTTTCATCAGTGCTGGCTCGCATGCTTTCATGGTAGAAGCCAGCGCTGAAGTCACGAGTTGCTGGTCGTTAAGCTTCCATGTACCACCTTGGTTGTTACACCCTGTATGAATACTCAAGTTCTGATCGCTAAAACTTAAGATAATCGGCTGTGGCGCACCTTCAGGTTGATACGACCATGTATAAGCAGTTAAGGCTTTAGTGGCATCGACTTTTTTTTCTTGAACAACAGAAACAGGCTGGGTTTGATTCATTGATTGGCAGGCCATAAGTGAAAATGGCAAAAGAGCAAGAATTAAATATTTAATTTTCATGGAACAACATTCTTTCAATTTAAGGCCTAAATCCTAACGAATTTATTGCAGAAAAAAAGACACATCTATTAGGCTTTAAGTGTAATAAATGTATCTATTTTGCAACATAGAAGGCACCTAAACTTACAAAGTTTTAATTTTTGCTTAAGTTTAATGCAAATCTTTAAGTGATTAATCGAAACGGTAAATGTCCATCCCTAAAGATCCCATCGAAAAACTACTGTGAACGATAGAGAAGCGATTCCCTGTACCCATAGCAAAAAACAAGGGTGCAAAATGTTCGATGGTAGGGTGGTTACGCTCGATGTGAGGTAGGTCTGGCCAGTTTAAGATGGCATCATAATCTTGGTGGGTCAGCTTATTCACCACATGATTTCGAAAGCCAGATGCCCATTCTGGAATATTTTGCAGATTGCCTTGCCAGCGCAATTCGGCCAGATTATGAGTGATGCTTCCCGATCCGATCAGTAAAATTTGTTGTTCTCGCAGCGGTGCCAGTGCTTGTCCAACTGCATAAATTTCATCTGAATTGAGTTGCATGGGCAGCGAAATTTCAATGACAGGTATATCTGCCTCTGGATACATATGCAGGAGCGGCATCCAAACCCCATGATCGCGGGGCCGTGTGCTGTTGGCATGTGCGGTCAAATGTGCATCGGCTAAACGCTTTAATATATCTTCTGCCAATTCCGGTGCACCAGGTGCAGGATAATGAATACGATACAACTCAGCCGGAAAGCCACGAAAATCGTGCCATGTTTGGGGGCGGGTTGATGTGCTGACTTCAAGCGACTGACTTTCCCAGTGCGCAGACATCACCACAATTGCTTTCGGTTTTGGCAAGTTAAAACTCAACCGGTGCAGGGCAGGCCCCACTTGTTCGGGGTCGACTGCCAGCATAGGAGAGCCATGGGAGATAAACAAGCCAGGGAGTGTTTGTGGACTCATATGATGCTGTACCTAGTAGACAAGTCTGCTGCACATTTTGCTGTACAGCAAAAGATTCATTTGAACGACTTATCGGGGCATACACTTAACTGCATTAAGCCCGATGATAAGGATGATTGTGGTTAATGCTCATGGCTCTGTATAGCTGTTCGATCAGCAATACACGCACCAGTGGATGTGGCATGGTGAGCTTAGACAAAGACCAGTGCCATGCAGCAGCCTGACGAACCTGATCGGAAAGACCATCAGGCCCGCCAATCGCCAATGCAATATCCTGTCCGTCTTGCATCCAGCCCTTCATGGTCAGGGCGAGTTTTTCTGTGCTTAACTCACGGCCGCCGACTTCAAGTGCAATCAGCACTTCACCTGGTTTTAGGGCGTTTAAAATACTTTCACCTTCGAGTTGACAGTATTTTAAAATATCGGCCTGCGAGTCATTTTTACCCCGTTTTGCCATAGGCAGTTCAATCACTTGTGTTTGAACAAACGGTTGGATGCGTTTGAAATAATCTTCAAAACCCGTGAGTACCCATGCTGGCATTTTTTGACCAATGGTGAGAAGACGGATTTTCATTACAATACTCACAGGTGAAATCATCGGTATCAGTATAACGATAAAGCCCCGAATGATCATGCCTCGCCGTGCAGATCGTATTCAAATGTTTAGCCACTAAACAACACGAAGAAATTCAGGTAAAAAAACGCAGCCCAAAAGCGTGAAGGACTGCGGTTAAAAGGGCCACCTGTCTGGAGAATCAGATGACCACACTGGAAAAATGAAACAATCATAATAAGTACCCTTAAGATTATTATGGGTATTATTGGTTAATTTTCAACCTATATAATGTAAAAAAGAGAGCCGAAGCTCTCTTTTTTATAACCAACTGGAATTAGTGACGTGCTGCTTTTGATTCTTCAACAGGCTTCACAATAGGTGCTTTTACCAAAGGTTTAGGCTGTTCTGTCAAAGCTAAAGGTAAGATTTCATCAATGCTTTTCACTGCTTTGATTTCTAAACCTTCTTTAACATTGTCTGGTATTTCAGCCAAATCACGCACGTTATCTTGTGGAATAAAGACCAACTTGATACCACCACGGTGGGCAGCCAACAGTTTTTCTTTCAAACCACCAATACGCAGTGCATTCCCACGTAGAGATGTTTCACCTGTCATGGCAATGTCGGCACGGATCGGAATACCAGTAAATGCCGATACAAGTGCGGTAGTCAGTGCCAAACCAGCAGACGGACCGTCTTTTGGTGTAGCGCCTTCAGGCAAATGCACGTGAACATCGGTTTCTTCAAAGCGAGAGGCTTCAATACCCAATTCGTCTGCACGTGTTCTCACTACCGTCATGGCCGCAGTAATCGACTCTTTCATCACATCACCAAGCGAACCTGTTGTAATGAATTTCCCTTTACCTTTGACGGCTGCAACTTCAATGGTGAGTAACTCGCCACCGACTGATGTCCATGCCAAGCCGTTTACACGACCGACCTGAGCCTCTTCTTCTGCAATACCAAAGTCAAACTTGTGTGGACCAAGATATTCTGGAAGCGTTTCTTGAGTCACATCGATATGCAGATTTTTACTCTTTTTGCTGACCGCTTCTTTAACCACTTTACGTGCAATCTTAGACACTTCACGCTCAAGGCTACGCACACCTGCTTCACGTGTGTAGCGTCGTACAATGTCACGAATCGCTTCTTCATGAACAGTCAATTCACTGCTACGTAAACCGTTATCTTTGATCGCTTTAGGAACCAAGTAACGGTCAGCAATATTAACTTTCTCTTCTTCGGTGTAGCCCGGAAGACGAATCACTTCCATACGGTCTAACAACGCTTCTGGAATGTTCATGCTGTTTGCAGTACAGATAAACATCACTTCAGACAGGTCAAGGTCAAGATCAAGATAATGATCGTTGAACTTATTGTTCTGTGATGGGTCAAGTACTTCTAACATGGCAGATGCAGGGTCACCACGATAGTCTTGCGCCATCTTGTCGATTTCATCGAGCAAGAACAATGGATTTTTTACACCCACTTTGGTTAGAGACTGCACGATTTTACCTGGCATCGCACCGATGTAGGTACGACGATGCCCGCGAATCTCGGCTTCGTCACGTACACCACCAAGTGCCATACGCACAAACTCACGACCTGTGGCTTTTGCGATCGATTCACCCAGTGAGGTTTTACCCACACCTGGAGGGCCGACCAAGCACAAAATCGGGCCACGTAACTTTTTCACACGCGATTGAACAGCAAGATATTCGACAATACGGTCTTTGACATCATCAAGACCATAGTGATCTGCATCTAGAATTTCCTGCGCTTTTTTCAGGTTAATGCTGACTTTGCTTGCAGTATTCCAAGGCGTATCTAGAATCACTTCAAGATAATTACGCACTACCGCTGCTTCACTTGAAGCTGGCTGCATTGCTTTTAGTTTACGAAACTCGGCTTCTGCTTTTTTGCGCACATGTTCAGGCAAATCTGCTTCAGCAAGACGTTTTTCAATTTCTGCAACATCGTCTTCTGCGCCGCCGTTCATATCGGAAAGCTCGCGTTGAATCACTTTCATTTTTTCATTGAGAAAGTATTCGCGCTGATTCTTTTCCATTTGGCGTTTGACGCTGTCATGCAAGGTCTGCTCAATTTGCTGCTCGGCAGATTGTTGTACCAAGTAGCTGGTCAGCTCTTGCAAGTGTGCTTCAAATTCGTTGTGCTCGAGAAACTTTTGCTTTACATCAATGTTTAATGGCACGCGTGTGGCCACAAAAAACATCAGTTGCAGCAAATCTTCAATTTTATTTGCTGCCGCAACAAGTTCACGTGCATTACGCAGTTTTGCTTCAGCATATTGAGCAAACAAAGTACGTAATTCCTGCAAACGCGTTTCTTGAGTCGCGGAATCGCTATCAACCGTCATTGGGCTCAATTGATGTTCAGCAGTCAAATAACTGTCTTCATCAATAATTTTTGTGAGTTTTGAACGGTATAAACCTTCAATCAAAACCTTGATACAGTTTTCATCATTTTCGTGATTCACAACTTGCACAATCTTCGCGACGGTACCGTATTGATAAAGGTTGTCGTGATCAATTTCTTCTGTGAGAGAATCCTTTTGTGCAACTACAAATACTAAATTGTCACTGTTACGAGCCACATCAACTGCATTGATCGATTTTTCACGACCTACAAATAGCGCAATTTGCATGTGTGGATACACCACCACATCACGTAGTGCTAAGAGCGGTAATACACTTGGAACCTGAGGCTCTAAGGTTTCTACATTCATAATATTTTCAGACATGGGCACTCCTAATGAGTGACAACGAGGTTGCCATGTTTTTATAGTGATGGGTATTTTAAAAATTACAAGGGCATGACAATCGAAAATGTCAAAAAATTGAGCAAATCGCTCAGATTTTTTTTATCAAGCTGATAGTTTTTTTGAATGGGCGTTTGAAAATATAGCATTTTTTGGGTGTAACCAGTGCATCAAGTGATTGATCCCACGGGGCACGTTGAATATTTTGAGCAATATACTGAAACTCATGTGCCAGTCCGAGACGGATTGGACGCTTCGGTGCGATGGATAATGTTTTATCGTAAAACCCGCCACCCATGCCCACGCGTGAGCCTGTAGTGTCACAAATCACCAGTGGCATTATCACCAGATCAAGCTTGGAGATCGGTTGCCCGCGTGTCGCCATAGGTTCGTACATACCTAAACGATGCTTTGTAAAACGATGGTTTTGGTATTGATGCTTAGAAATTTCAACCCAAACCAGTCGCTGATTCATGGCGCAGACTTTAGGTAGAAACACCTTAATGTTTCGCTTGAAACACTCTTGAATCAGCACTTGTGTCCGAATTTCTCCAAAGGCATCTAGGTAAATGCCTGCACGCATAATAGACTGACGAGTTCGATCAAGAAAAAAACGAAACTGAGCCAGTACGCGTTGCGCTGCACGTTGCTGTGCAAAGCGTGAACTTTGCCGACGCTGTTTGGCAATGTGTCGGCGTAGTTGCTGTAGTGCTGAACCGGAAAGTGGTGCTGTAGCGTGAGGCACAACTGATGTCATTGGATGTATCCCGAGCTTAGGTTTTGATCAGCTTGTCATGCCATATAATTGCTTATAGCTTAGCGGGCTCTTACATAAAATTAAAGTACGTTAAAACTGGATCTGCCACTGATTGAACAGACCCGTGTATTTATTCATTTTGATCAAGCGTGTCTTTAGTTATGTCATTCATTAAAAATCAGCACATCAAAATTTCGATTATGAATAACCTGTTTGGCTTGTTGTTCAAGTGAATTGTCATGCGATGAGCTAATCACAATCATCGGCGCTTTACGGTCAATTGCGCCATTTAATTGCGCTCTAGTCCATAAGTAAGCCCGACGTTCTGGTTCAAATTGCAAACCATCCGAGAGTTCCTGTGCGTAATTATCCGATACATTATTTTGCCAGTCAGTGACCACATACACAGGCTGTTTCAAGTCGAGTAAGAAAGGCAGGTCGTAGTAGTAACGATCGTAAAATACCACTTTGGTATTGGGATGAATGTACGCCGTGAAATTGATTTGATCGTGATTATTTTTAATATCAAAAATGCGTGTGGCGAAAGGCACCACACTACACAGCACAATCAGGCAGGCAGCCACATAATGTGCATATTCGAGTTTATGCCGATGGAGTAGCTGTAAAAATAACAGTGGAGAATACACCAGCAGTGCTGCCATTAAGGTAATTTGCCACTTTTGTACACTCGATAAATTAAAATCCAGTGGAATGAAGTACAACGTAGCGGCCAGAACAAATCCCAGCAAACAAACAAAAGCTGCTGGCGCGTATTTTTGCATGCGGGTCAGTTGTTGAGTATTCAGAGTTGATTTCTCAAAAGCTACTGCACACAAGATAATCAGTGGAGTGAGTGCCGGTAAAATATAGCCTGCAAGTTTTGACGGTGGAATAGAAAAAAAGATGACAACAGACACCAACCACCAGATCAGTAATTGCCCAACCGGGTTTAATCGCTGTTGGTGCAGCATGGTGCGAAGGCCTGTCCATCTTAAGGTGAGTAACCATGGCAATAGGCTCACCAGTAAAATGACCAAGTAAAAAAACCACGATTGCTTGTTGTTGAACTGATTAGAATGGAAACGGTTAAATTGTTGATCGATAAAAAAGTAATGCAAAAAATCTGGATAAATTTGCTGCATTTGATACAGCCACGGTAGGGTAAGTGCCGCCAGAAACAACAAAGCAAAAGGATTAAAAAACGCCGGGATACGCTTATATTGCCGGGTGTAAAGCAGCCATGGAAGCAGAATCATTCCGGGAATTAAAATGCCGATCAGCCCTTTGGTTAAAAAGGCAGAGGCGGCAAAAAAGTACCCCAAGAACAGCATGGCTTTTCGATTGCACAAACTAAAATCGACCAGACAAAACACCGATAAGGTGATGCCTGTTGCCAGCAGTAAATCATGATTAACGTATTGACTGCTCCCAAAGAAAAGCAAATTGGTTGCCATCATCAAGATGCTCAGTTCGGCAATTTTTTGAGAGAGATATTTACGAACAAACAGGTAGGTTCCAATCAAAAGCAAGCTTGCCGCCAGTACAGGAACCAAGCGCACCACCCAGACATGCACACCAAAAATATGCATCGCAATACTGCTCAACCAGTGCAGCATAGGGGGTTTGTGAATAAAGGGCAGACCATCCAAACGTGGAACAAGCCAGTCGCCAGACTCAAACATATGGCGGCTGATATCTGCATAACGGCCTTCATCGGGAATTGATAAAAAGCGGACCGTGGCGCATACAAATAGCCAAACAGAAATTAAACCGAGCTTGATCGGTGAGGTACCTAACCATGACGGCATACAGGCTATCCTTCTGGCTGAAAGGCAAAAATTCGATTCAATAAAAAAGTAAAGACTGAGCTAAAACCAATTGCTGTCAATACACTGAAAGCGGTGGGCAAGTGAAAGGTTTCTTTCAGACTAAGTACCAGTGCTTCATTCAATAAAAATCCGCTACAGGCGACCATCAAGAAACGAAACATCATTTGGCGATGCTGGGCATTTGAAGTCGCAAAGGTAAAATAGCGATGTCCAAAATAACTCATCCAAAAAGCCACGCCAAAGCCAGCCAAATTCGACCAAGCAATCGCAAGCCGTGTCTTTTCAAGTATGATCACGACTGTCACATGAATGGCGGCAGCACACAGCCCAATGAGGCAAAAACGAATAAACTGCGCACTGATATGTTGATTTTTAGGGTTCAGATGCATGCGGTTTAATTTCGGGTAACGTGTGGGGATGCTTAAATTGCGAGAATTCGCCAGACACAATATAGCGTGGGCGGTTTTTAACTTCGGCATAAATACGGGCGATGTATTCGCCTACAATTCCCAAAAATAACAGCTGAATGCCACCAAGTAAGGTGAGTGCAATGACCAATGTTGCCCAGCCTGGTACACGAACGCCTTCGACCAGTGTTTCAATCAGAATCCATCCACCATAACTCATGGCAATGAGTGCCATTAAAGCCCCTAAATAAATACTCAAACGAAGGGGAAGATCTGAAAACCCGGTCAAACCAGACATGGCAAGACGAAATAATGACTTGGCATTGAATGTTGACGTGCCATGCTGACGTTCTTGTTCTGAAAAATGAATACCAATACTTTTAAATCCAACCCAAGCATACAAGCCTTTCATATAACGATTTCTTTCTGGTAAGCGGCGAATGGCATCGACGACCTTGGCGTCCATCAATCGAAAGTCACCTGCATTTTCAGGAATATCGATTGGAGAGCTAAGATTTAAAACTTTATAGTATTGATTGGTTAGTATGCGTTTTAACCAAGACTCACTGCTTCGATTGCGAATGCCGTACACCATATCGTAGCCATTCTTCCAAAGATTAATCATGGTCGGAATGGCATCTAGAGGATGCTGAAAATCGGCATCGATCAGTAAAGTAATTTCACCAGTCACCCGATCTAAGCCTGCACTCAATGCGGCTTCTTTACCAAAATTGCGCGACAGTTCGAGTACAATCAGTGGATAATGATCCACCATAGATTGTAAGACGTGAAGCGTATCGTCTTGACTGCCGTCATCGACCACAATAATTTCATAATGCAATTGTTGCTGATCCAGCGATTTTGCCAGCGCAGGAATAAATGTTTTTAGGTTCTCTGCTTCGTTATAAGCCGGAACAACACAAGACAAAAAAGGAGAAGTGTGCATTAGATTGCTCCTAATGGACCAAGCTGGATATGGTGATGTCGGCAGTCTTGCTGAAATTGTGCTGAGTCGAAGTATTCAAACTCGCGTACACGTGCAGCATGAATCGGGTCATGACTAGACTGGCTGTGGGAAAGTGCAGGGTGACACATGATTAACAGTTGATCTTGCGCTTGAGCAAGCCACTGCTGGTTCAAAAGCGCATAAGATTGGGCATCAAAACTATAAATACCAGCAAAGGTAGAATTTTGGTGAATATTGTAATGCTGACACATCTCGCTAAAACGTGTAGCACCGAGTAATTTGAGTAGCGTGACTTTGATTCGCGTATTTGGCGTTAAAACAGGGTGGCGCAGACTGCGTACCCAGCCTTTAAATTGCTGTTGATTGAGAAATTTAAATAAAGCTTCACGAATAATGGGAAACTGATGTACATGCTGGTGCCCATCGACAAAATCAGGCATTCGACCTGTCGCAGAGCAAAATAATTCCCACTGACGAGCAATGCTGTCGCGAACTTTAGTTTGTGAAAGCTGGCCGGTCCATGCGCCGAGCATGAGTTTCGGTAATCGCTCGGTATAATCCTGAACGCCAAAGTCTTGGGTAAAATTTAGATGTAATCCAATTTCGGCAGTTGTATCAAGACTTGTTAATACTTTGGCATCTTGAAACCAAGAGGGTGATTGAGTCATGCATGAGGTGGCATGAATGCGCTCTTTTTCAAGCAACGATAGAATCGCCGATGAAATTTCGGGACGCATAGAAAAATCGTCGGCACAGTAACACACTTTAGCCATTGCTTCGTCTCATCTTAACGGTCAAACATGTGCAGCAGGGTTACCTGACATGTTTTGTATAATGATGACTATCGAGGCAAAGACTTAAGCCTAAATTAAGTGCAAAAAATTGAATCTTTATAGAATCTAATGAGAAGTGTTATTTAATTTGATATTAAAGCTGAAATTAATATTTACTTGTTAAGCGAGCATGTCGCGCTCAATTGAGGAATGATTTAAGGGGATATTGACTACATACAAAAGGGAAAGGGTTATCGGCTGTGTTTGGGTATTGCTGCGATGATAAAGAAAAATAATAAAGAGGAATTAAACGTAAAAAAATTATAATTAAATGATTTAAAAATAAATGCCTCCGAAGATGCCGCTGCCTGTCATTACCCTTGAACCCTTAAGTTCAAGGTGGAAGCGACGCATACTTGCTGGGTTTCCTACTCGCGGTAGGCATACACTCTAAATATGCAGAACGCTATCCTAAAGTGATAGTATCGGCTCAGGGGATTCTGACGCGCTGGCGAGCATCCCAGAGACAGATTCAGTATAACCGATCTGAACTCAATGGCAATTCCCTTGCCACAGTGTTATGTAAACTTAGTTTTCAAGTGGTGAACGTTTGCGCGAAATTGCACAGTTCTATAGGCTTTTTTCTACATCCTGTAAAATTGCGTCTAACAATCGCTCGCAATGTTCATACTCTTGCAATGATTTATTGAGGCTGAGTACTTCTTGGGTCAATTGAAGCGCGACCATAATGACCAGCTTGTTGTGTTCAACGCGCGGCGCACTGCGGCGCATTTCATTAAAACGCTCATTCAGTACTTCAGCAGCACGTTCAAGCTCATCACGTTTTTCAACTGTGGTATTCAGACGAAAAATTTGTTCGATTAAACGTAGTTCGACGACCACTTGATCGCTCATGGATGAATCTCCTCAGTAGGGTCGGCGAGTTGCTGGATTTCCTGAGCATGTTGATCTTGTGCCGTACCCAAAATTGCAAGTCGCTGAATAATCGCTTCAACCTTTGATTTGGCCAATTCATTTTTTTTCAGCAACCGATCACGATCTTGTTGTAACTCTTGAATCTCTTGCTGGGTTTGGCGCTGATGTGCTTGTAACTTTTCTTTTGTAACACGTAAGTCGTTGCGCTCTGCCAAAATTTCCTGAAAACGATTTTTCAGATCTGTACAACTTTTTTCCAAACGGCTGTAGCGGTCTGCAAGTGCCGTGGCATCTGTGTTAAGTTGCTTAAACTGGCCTTGAAGTTGGGAAAGCTGATCATTTAAGGTCTCAATTTCCTCTTGCTTGGCCGTAATGATGCTATTTTTTTGCACGATTTGACTATGATGTTGGGCTTCAGTTTCATCTTTCGTCTTTACGAGCGCTTCGTTGTCACGCTCTAAATGAAGTAAACGCGTTTTTAAAACGCCAACATGCGCTTGAAGTCGCTGTAATTGTTCTAACATAACATAGTCGCACAGAATTGCAATCAAAGGTAATATATACGAAGTATAGAGATTGGATAAGCGAATGCAAGACGATATTTCAGGTTGGAACGAGTGGAACCAAAATTTTGAAGGAATTAAGGAAATTTCAAGCCCTAGTGAGTTACATGGCTTGCTTACAGGTATAGTTTGTGTGACAGAAGCACCGACCAGAGATGAATGGTTACAAATTTTAGCAACGCTAAATGTACCGACTTTAAACGATCAGGCGCTGTCTGTGCTGTCCGATGAAGCTGAAGACGTTGCGCATGCGCTCGCCGAAGATGAGCTGGACTATTTACCTATGCTTCCAGATTCAGAGCATCTTTTGCAAGAGCGAGTACAGGCACTTGCAGATTGGTGTGCTGGCGTGGTACTCGGCTTTGGTTTGGCTTCCGGACACATCCGTTCAGATGAAGTTGAATTGATTGAGCATCTCCAAGATGTTGCAGCAGTCGAATTTGACGAATCAGACAACGATGAAGAAGGCGAAATGGGTTACGAAGAACTGTATGAGTTCGTTCGTTTGATTCCGGTCAGCTTATCGATTGGCCGTAAAAAAATCCCTGTTTCAGAAAGCTCATTGATTAAAAGTTTTCAGTCAAAGTTGAAAAATACATCTGAATCTGATGAAAATCAGAGTATTGTTGAAATGTTTACACCACATCGTCCAAGCTAATGCTTGGGCGCTGCCTTACCATTTAGACATTATCCATATAGATTATAAGAGCACATGAAACTGACCCAAGCAGATTTTGAACGTCGTCGAGACCGCCTCGCTGAGCAGATGGGGCCAAACAGTATTGCAATTATTGAAACCAGTCTAGTGGCGTATCGAAATCGTGATGCGGATTATAAGTTTCGTGCAGATAGTAGTTTCTTTTATTTAACTGGATTTGCCGAGCCTGAAGCTGTAGCAGTGATTGAAACAGGTGAAAGTACAGCAGATTACACCTATAGCCTGTTTTGTCGTGAACGTAATCGTGAGCTTGAAATCTGGAATGGTTATCGTGCAGGTGTCGATGGTGCGGTTGAAGATTATGAAGCAGACGAAGCCTTTGCGATTGATTTGCTTGACGAAGAAATCATCGAGAAGTTATTCAATAAGGGCGCCATTTATTATCGAATCGGGCATCGAGCTGAATTTGATGCGCGCGTAAGTCAATGGATTAAACAGGCTCAAGATCAAGACAAACGCGGCGACGGTGCGCCGTCTCAAGTGCTTCAACTCGATCGCCTCTTAGATGAAATGCGACTGTTTAAGTCAGAAGAAGAAATTCAATTGATGCAAATCGCATCGGCCATCAGTGCACAAGCGCATACTCGTGCCATGCAAAAGGTTCATCCGGGTATGATGGAGTATGCACTTGAAGCTGAATTGAACTATGTATTTAATCAAAATGGCTGCGTTCCGTCTTACAACAGCATTGTTGGTGGTGGAGCCAACGCCTGTATCTTGCACTATGTTGAAAACAATCAGCCGCTCAATGATGGTGATTTGGTGCTGATCGATGCAGCATGTGAATACCAGTGCTACGCATCTGATATTACGCGTACTTTTCCAGTCAATGGTCGTTTTAGTCCAGAGCAACGCGCGCTCTATCAAATCGTGCTAGACGCACAGTATGCCGCGATCGATCAGGTGCGAGTCGGACGGTCGTATCGTGATCCACATGAGGCCGCAGTGCGTATCATCACACAAGGGTTACTTCAACTTGGACTGATGCGCGGCGCAATCGATGAACTCATCGAAAAAGAAGCCTACCGTCAATTTTACATGCATGGCACCGGACATTGGTTGGGGATGGATGTGCATGATGTAGGTGCCTACAAAGTGACTGGCAAATGGCGAAGTTATGCGCCAGGTATGGTGGTCACGGTTGAGCCGGGTATTTATATTGCGCCAGATGATGAAACGGTGGATGAAAAATGGCGCGGTATCGGCATTCGAATTGAAGATGATGTCGTGGTGACCGAAGATGGCCCACTAATTCTGACGCAAAATGTGGTTAAAGAAATCGATGCAATTGAAACACTTATGGCTCAAGCGAAACGATAAAAATCGAGTAAAGGAGAAATCGCAGTGCAACATGTGATTATTGTCGGTGGTGGAATGGTGGGATTGAGCCTCGCGCTCATGCTGGCAAAACAAAATATTGCAGTAAAATTGCTTGAAGCCATTCAGTATCCAGATTACGACGACGAAAATCTGGCTCCCTATCACTCAAGTTTCGATGCACGAAACACGGCACTATCACGCCGAAGTGTACAAATTTATCAAAAGTTGCAACTGTGGGATGCGCTACAGCAACACGCAACGCCTATTTTACAGGTTCATATTACCGAAGAAGGCAGTTTTGGCAAAGCAAGACTGGTGGCCTCACAAGAAAAAGTCGAAAGCTTTGGACAGGTCATTGAAAACGCATGGTTGGGGCGTGTACTACTTACACAGGTACGCCAGCATGAACTCATTGAGCTGATTGATGGCGTCAAAGTAACGTCATTAAAACAAGATCAGGACTTTGTCTATTTAAATGCCGAGCGTGAACACGAGCAGCTTGAGTTACAAGCAAAACTGGTCATTGCCGCCGATGGTCGTGATTCATTTTGTCGTCAGGCTTTAGGCGTGGGTGCCGATGTTCGAGATTATGATCAAGTGGCGATTGTGACCACGGTACAAACCTCCAAACCACACGAGCAGATCGGATTTGAGCGCTTTAGTGCGTTGGGTCCACTGGCATTATTGCCTTTGCCCGGCGAGTCGCGACGCTCTGTGGTCTGGCCTGTAAAAAAAGGCACCGAAGACGAATGGTTAGGTGAGCACAACGATCAGCATTTTCTAAATGCTTTACAAAAAACCTATGGGGATCGGGCAGGAACTTTTGAAAAAACTGGACGACGTTTTAGTTACCCGCTGTCACAAGTATTGGCGCATAAGCAGGCTGTAGGTCGTGTGGTACTTATGGGTAACGCTGCGCATACGATTCATCCGGTCGCTGGGCAGGGCTTTAACCTATGCCTACGAGATGCTGACGTATTGGTGCGCCATCTGCTACAGCAATTGAGTAAGTCTGACGATATCGGTGAGCCAGAAAATCTGCTGGCTTATGAACAAGCCCGATTAAAAGATCAGCAACGCGTGATTAAATTCTGTGATTCGGTGGTACGTGGCTTTAGTAACCAAAATCCGGTACTCAAATTATTGCGAAATACCGGGCTGGTGGCTTTTGATGTTATTCCGGGCATTAAGCCATTAGTTGCCAATTACGCAATGGGGTTAAAAGCATGACACAAATGCACGATGTTGTGATCGTCGGCGGTGGGCTGGTAGGCGGACTGACAGCGCTATTGTTGGCTCAAGGCGGCGTTCGTGTCACCGTCCTCGATGCTGCTCCTGTACTTTCACGTGAACACATTGAGCGTGAAGTAAATCCACGAGTATTGGCTTTGAGTCAGGCCACCATTCATTTGTTAGAGACCGTTGGAGTCTGGAGTGCTATTTCACGTCATATGCCGTATTCGGGCATGCAGGTGTGGAATAAAAATGGCTACGGTGAAATTCAATTCGGACATGCGAGCGAGCAGACACCACATCTGGATCAGGCATTGGGTTCGATGGTGGAACCGAGTATTGTTAATTTTGCAATCCAGCAAAAAATGCGTAAAGTGATTGCAGATTATCGGACGCAGATTCGTGTCAAGCGCATCGAATCTGTACAGTCGGGCTGGCAGCTTGAGCTTGAAGATGGTTCAGTTTTGCAGACTCGTTTGCTGATTGGTGCAGACGGTCCAAATTCGTTTGTGCGTAACCAAGCCATGATTGATCTGGATGTGCTGGATTATCGTCAGGCCGCAATTAGCTGTGCCGTGAAGACAGCGCAGCCACATCAGCATGTGGCTCGCCAGCTCTTTTTGCCGACCGGGCCATTGGCATTCTTGCCGATGGCCAGTATCGAGTCAAATGAAAAGGGATTTTGGCAGTCGATTGTGTGGACATTGCCAGAAGATTATGCCGAGGAATATGCTGCATTAGGCGATCAGGCATTTGCGGATTTACTTAAACAAGAAAGTCAGCATATGTTGGGTCAAGTGCATGAGGTACGTTCGCGTGCAACGTTCCCGCTGATCGCCCGTGCTGCAAAACAATACATCAAACCAGGATTGGCTTTGGTTGGAGATGCAGCGCATGTGATTCATCCTCTGGCTGGTCAGGGCGTCAATATCGGTTGTTTAGATGCAGCACTACTCTGTGATGTGCTGCTACATGACCGGGCGCGTGGTGTATGGGCACATGAACAAACCTTGCGACGTTATGAACATGCGCGTAAAGGGCAAAACGATGCCATGATGCATGGTATGTCTGTGATTGGCTGGCTGGAATCCCAAACGCTATTTCCAGTGATTGCAGCGCGTAACGCGGGCTTAAAATTTGTTGATGAGCATGAAAATCTAAAAAATGCTTTCCTACAGCAGGCCACAGGATTGAGTTTACTCGCCAAAACCCGTTATGCACATTAGGACTTAAACGGTAATTTTTAATCAGTCATTGATCAATGATTACAAATTAGTTTAAAAAAATACGAAATTGGTGTAAAAGCCTCTTTGCGAATACGCAAGAGATTGTTAAATTTCTTCGTAATTTATGAGTAACGTTCATGATGTATGAATCGGTCATTGAGGGGAGAAAAAAATGACGGATATGAATGAATACGATGAATCAGAAGATGCGGCAGTCGATGAAGATGAAGCCAAAGCTGCTGAACATGGTGCCAACGATGAAGAATCAAGCGGAAACGATGCAGATCTTGCAGAAGCTGAAACGCTGACAGTGACAGCCAAGCAAAAGCAAAGACAAGCGCTTGAAGATGAAATTGCGGCATTTCTAGCAAAAGGCGGAAGTATTACCCAAGTTCCGCCAGATGAAGACGCCCGAGATTAATCTGAATCCATAAAAAAAGCATCAATCATGATGCTTTTTTTATGCTTAATTGAGATCGGTCTGGGTCAGTTCTAAAGCGCGTTGATAGGCAATTTTTTTCTTGATGCCGGTCAGGTCGGCGGCAAGCTGAGAGGCAGCCTTCACAGAAAGATCCTCTAAAAGACGCGTCAGTAACTGATCCAGTTTTTCTTGCTCCATGTCTTTTTCAACTGGATTACCGCCTACAATCAGTACAATTTCACCTTTTTGCTGATTATGATCATGCTCTACAAAGCTGACCAACTCACCTAAACTCATTTTTTTTATGGTTTCAAATGTTTTGGTGATTTCACGTGCGAATCCGACAGGTCGCTCGGCACCAAAAACCTGCATCATATCTTTGACACAATCTAGAATACGATGCGGTGCTTCATAAAAAATCAGGGTTTGTGTTTCATCTTTTAGCTTTTCAAGCTGAAGCATGCGCTGAGAAGATTTAGACGGTAAAAAACCCTCAAAACTAAAGCGATCACTCGGTAGTCCGACAGCACTCAGGGCTGCAACGGCTGCACAGGCACCCGGCACGGGTACTACGCGAATCTTGTGCTCTTGAGCAGCACGAACCAGTTTAAAACCTGGGTCACTAATGAGCGGGGTACCTGCATCACTGATCAGGGCAATATTTTCACCCGCTTTTAAACGTTGAATCAGTTCATTAATTTTATGATTTTCATTGTGATCGTGGCATGCTGTCAATGGAGTTGTTATATTATAATGCTTAAATAACTGAGCAGACTGACGCGTATCTTCTGCGGCAACCAAACTGACCGATTTTAAAGTTTCGATGGCGCGATACGTCATGTCATCTAAGTGCCCAATTGGGGTCGCTACAACAAATAACTGAGCACTCATAAGGTTTTACTCCATGCTACATAATAAAAAGACTTGGCTGCTGATGTTTTTTGCAGCTTTTGTTTCACAGGCACACGCCGAAGTGATCGTCATTCTACCTGAAACCGGACCTATGGCGCGAGCCGCGACCAGTATTAAGCACGGTTTTTTGAGCGCTTACGCGCAATCAAACCACAAAATACCCATCAAATTTGTTAACTCAGATCAGCAAAACATGAAGTCTATTTTCAGGCAGCATGTAGGCAAAAAAACTGAAATGGTGGTTGGGCCACTGGCTCGGCAAGATGTTGAAGAGGTGATGAAGCTCAACCCCAAAGTAAAAGTGCTGGCCCTCAATGAAGTGGGTGCCGAAGCAAAAAACGTGATTCAATTTAGTTTGTCCAAACAAGATGACGCAGGCTCGATGGTCGATGTGTTGCAAAAAGATAACATCACGGATCTCTTGGTGCTGCGTCAAAATGGCAGAGAAGCCGATACCGAACTGTATTACATCTCGCTGGTTTCGCAATTTGGTCATCGTGTACAACCGATTCAAACGTTACCGGCCAAGCTTAAAAAAGGTCAGGGTTTAATGTTGATGGGCGATTCTGCATGGCTCAACCAACTGGGCAAGCTACCCAAACGCGGAGTATATGCACAAGCCATTGCCATTGAAGAAAATAAAGCGATTCCAGAGGGGCTAACCTTTTGTGATGTACCTGCCTTATACGAGCATCAATGGAACGATGTATACCATGCCTATTTGCAAAAACCTGAACCGATGCCGTATCAGCGTTTAATCGCCTTTGGTGGAGACGCGTGGATGCTGACTGAACAATATGTACTTAATCCTGCCATACAGGATTTTCGACTCAAGGGCCGAACGGGCGATTTAACTGCACAGGGCGATCGGATCAAGCGTAATGTGCATTGTTATCAAAAAACCAAGCGTTCGCTTGTGGTTCTCAAATGACACAGTCTTCACATCATGCTGAGCCGCATGCTCACCACTTGGGTGTATGGGCAGAACAAGCGGCTTTAACCTTGCTGCAAGCGCATGGATTTCAGTTGGTGCAGCAAAATTTTCGCTCGCGCCGTGGTGAAATTGATTTAATTGTGGCCAAAGGGGATGAGCTGGTTTTTGTTGAAGTCAAAGCACGCACCCAAGGGAGTTATGCGATGGCAAACGAAGTACTCATGTATTCACAACAACGTAAAATCATTAAGACGGCGCAGTATTTTTTGAATAAGTATCCACATTATCAGCAGTTTTACTGTCGTTTCGATGTGATTTGTTTTGATTTCCCCTACAAAATTGCAAAAACAGTACAGCAAGATTTTTCTAATCTTCGCTATGATCGACAGTGGATCGAAAATGCGTTTACTTTGTAACTAGAGTTATTTACTCTTTGGGGCATGTAAATGCCGTAAATGTTCGCCGATTGTTTTAAAAAAGAGTGTATAGGGAGTCTTGCTCAGTGGTTAAACGAATTTCAATACTGATGTTGTGCGTAGCAAGTTTATCGGGATGTGCAAGTTTCATTTCGGGTGGAACAGGTTCAGCACCTGTAGGCACAGAGAGCGGTGCGCGCAGCTTAGGGCAGGTGTTTATTGATTCTTCTATCAAGCGCACAGCGACCATTAATTTGTATAAGCTAGACCCTCGCTTTAAACAGTCACGCGTCAACATTGAAAGCTTCCATAGCAATGTACTGTTGACAGGGCAAGTTCCCGATGAATCATTACGTCAGTTGGCTGAAGACAATGTTAAAGCCATGAGCGATGTCAAAACTGTCCATAACTACATTACGGTTGGCCCGCAAATTGGCTATAGTACCATTATGCAAGATACTGCCGTGACCGCAAACACCCGTGGACTACTGGTGCGTGCACCTGTAGTTTCAGATTCTAAAGTCTTGGTTCAAACCGAAGATGGCGTGTTATACGTGATGGGGCGTTTAAATACTGCAGAAATTAATGATCTGAATGATGTACTACAAAAAGTCGGGAATGTGACTAAAATCGTAACCCTGATCGACAACATTGAACAATCAGCCGGTACAGTTGCTAGCTCGACTGTTGCGACACCACTGGTCAATTCGGTACAGCCAGAAGTACAGACGCCGGTGGCGATTGATCCAAATCAAAACGGAACCACCAATGCTCAATAAACCGCATCAGCTTTTGGAGCAACTTGGAAAGCAGGTCGAATGGGTGAAAGAGCAATGTAAGTCGGTGCGTGTTTATGATCTTGGAAGTTATGCGCTCAACCGACTTACGCCTAAATCGAGCTATAGCTGCACTGAAAATATTGCTTATGGCTTGAAAGCACGTCAGCGACTCGATCTGTACCGAGCCAACAAACCTTTAGCACATCGTCCACTGGTGGTTTTTGTGCATGGTGGTGCATGGCAGCACGGTGATAAAAAAGACTATGTGTTTTTAGGTGAAAGCCTTACGCGTGAAGGCTACGACGTCGCGATCATTAATTATCATCTGGCGCCACAATCTATTTTTCCTGTATTTATCGATGATTTAGCCGTGGCGCTCCAATATCTTGATCAACATCAAGCGCGTTTGAATATTTCAGCGCAGCAGATCATTTTGATGGGCCATTCATCTGGCGCATTTAATATTATGTCGCTGGTGTACCATCCCCAGAGGCTTGTGCTTGAGTGTTACGAGCAGATTAAAGCAATTGTCGGATTTGCTGGGCCTTATCATTTTGATTATAAAGGCGACCCACTCGCTGAAGATGCCTTTGATCAGTCGGTGCCCTATCAGCAGGTCATGCCGTATTATTTTGTGAAAAAAAATCATATTCGGCATTATATGTTTCTGGCTGAGAACGATCATATCGTCAAGCAAAGTAATAGCTTAGATATGCAGCAAGTGTTGGTACAGGCTGGAAACCACAGTCATATCAGTGTGATTCCTAAAACGGGACATATCACGATCATTGCAACATTGTCGAGTTTGTTTAGCCGTTATTTCAAAACCAAACGAACGTTACTCAATTTGCTTAAAGAGACACATCCCGTTAAGTAAAAACAGCCAATTACATTGGCTGTTGATGAATCACATGCATAATCATGGCGTACGCAATACTGCCTTTAAATGGAATTTCTGGCAGTTCATCAAACTTGAAAAACTGTGCGTCACTAATTTCTTCTTCTTGTAATTTGATCTCGCCCGATTCATATTCAGCCTGAAAGGCGAGCATTAAATTACTTGGAAAAGGCCAAGGCTGGCTCGATAAGTAACGAATATTTTTAACTTTCAGTCCGACCTCTTCAAGCGTTTCACGTTGAACAGCTTCTTCAAGTGTTTCTGCAATTTCCACAAAGCCTGCAATCAGACTGTACATATTGGTCTTGTTATTGGCATTTTTGGCCAACAAAATTTCGTTGTCGCCTCGGGTAATCACCGTAATCACACACGGTTGGATTCTTGGATACTGATTGTAATGACAAGACGGGCAAGTCATTGTGTATTCAGTAGCATGCTGTTCAGTTTCATGCCCGCAACGGCTACAAAACTTGTGATTGCGGCGCCATTCAAGGAGTTGGACCGCACGGCTTGCCTGCAAAAATTCGTCGGTCGACCATGTCGAAACCAGTTGACGAATCGGCACCAGCTTAAATCCGGCAGGAATTTGATCGTCAGTCTTTAAATCCCGCGCAATAACATTGTCGCCCGTGCCCAGCTTTAAATCGCCAGTCATGGCCTCAACGCTAGGAAGTTTATGGTTTTCATCAACGAGAAGTTGTTGATTATGAAAGATGTAAGCTAGTGATAACTCAGACATTAGGCAACCGCTGATTGAAAGTGAGAGGAGTGTCTTAATGCTACCTCAAAGGTGGCACGTAAGACAGGTTGTTTGGTTTTTAAATTATCGATGAACAGATCCAGACAGGCCAAAATATTCAGTAAACGGCTCATATCATCGTGTTTTAAATCGCTGTGATTGCTTTGCAGCGCACCCATAAACTGTGCACTATCATGTAAGGCCTTGTGTAATTCTTTCGCACCTAAAAAGAGTGCTGCGCCTGCAAGCTCATTTAACTGCTGCTGCATGGTGTCAAGGTCCAGTGCTGTAGCCTCCGTGGCTTGCGTCGCTTCTAGCGCATGTGCCGCGGCATTGACCACCAGTTTGGTTTCATGTAACAGCGCGGCATGCGCATCATCTAAACGATCAAGTGAAATATTCATATTGTGCGCACGTAGCTGCAAGCGATTAGAGGTATAGTTCCGCTCTAAAATACCAATCGAATTCATGGCAGATAAAATACTGCGCATTAGCTGCTGGGCATAGCCATCGTGAGTCAGAATATCTGGCTGATTAAGGTGCTCGGCCTGTTGTGCCAGTGCACGATTGGCTTCGTGTAGGTTTAATACTTTAAACACATTCGCCAGATGAGACAGTTGAGCTTGTAATTCCTGAATTTTTTCAGGTGTCATACTTAAATAGTTGTATTCGATTTCGTTGCGAATTTGTGTCATTGATTCATTGATTAACTGGCACACTGCATGAATGGTGTCATAGTCAGGACCATACAAATGTGAACTCAAGACCTGTAATTGGGTATCGGTCAGTTGATCATCTCCAATACGTAGCTGGCGGCGTAATAGTTCGGAAATCGCATCGTCCTGACTCACGCACAGGCTGATAATATTGGCCAAATCGGTGATAGAAGCTCGAAATTCATCTGGCTGTTCAAAGAATTTACCTATATTGCTTTCGAGTTGAATCAAGATTCTTAGACGCGCATCACTCAAGATTAGCTGATCAATATGATCAAGTGCCACATAAACCAGTTGCCAATATTGCTTGGCATGATGTTTTTTAGCGGCGTTGGCCAGATATGCACCAATCAACTTAATTGCTTGTAAATCCAGTGTGGTTTCGCTGTGCTGGATGAGCTTGTGCAAAGCGTGCTTATATAACTGATGCACGTATTCGGATTGCTCAAGTTTAGGCGGTAAAGGCAGGGATAAATCACTTTTAAATGCATTTAAGCGGGTAATGAGTCGTTGACCTTCTTGCGTGAGCGGTTTGCCAAGAGCAAGCTCAAGTCGATTCAGCGTATCGAGCAGAAATTGTGGTGCTTTAACTTCATGCAAAGCGGTAAATTCGATATAGCGCTTTAACATGGTGGTGCCTTCACTAAGTGCCGCCATCGTGGTGGCGTCGGTGAGGGCAGGCGCTTGCATGATTTTTCGGACCAATAATGAAATATAGCCGATCATTTGTGACAGATGTCCCATATCAATCAGCTGTAAAACTTGTGCACACTGGTCAAAGTGCTCAAGCGTCTCTTCAAGTTCAAACGGAATCTGTTGTTCATCGTGAAGTGTTTGGATTGCGATTTCAACACGCCGAACTGAATCATCAATTTCTTTTTTTATCGTTAACAATGCAGAAGGGTCGAAGCGAATAGAAACTTGTGAAGACATAAAAACTGCACCACTTTATAATGTTATGAGCGTCCAGACGGCGCGACTAAAAGATCAACCTGACTATACCTCAAGTTGATCGGCTTGCATCATCTGTTGTAAAAAACTTTTGGGTTTTATTTTGCAAACAAGCAGGCGGCCCCATTTTTTTCTTCGTAGCGCTGAACCCATTCATTGTGACGTGCCAATTCTTCTTCGGAGGGTTGAATCACTGGAAGCTGAAAATCGACACGTGCACGTTTTGACTGACCTTGCTCATTTTCACTTTGTGATAGGGCATCCATATCAAATGAAACCTGACCACCGGTCATGGCCAAATAGACATCCGACAAAATTTCCGCATCGAGTAACGCGCCGTGGAACGTACGGTCTCTTGCCGGAATTTCGTAGCGTCTGACCAAGGCATCGAGCGAGTTTTTTTGCCCCGGATGCTTATTTTTGGCCAGTGCCAAGGTATCGGTGACTGTGCACACCTCAGACAATGCAGGTAATCCTGCACGAGTAAACTCCATATTCAGGAAGTTCATATCGAAGGTGGCGTTATGTGCAATAATCTCTGCACCTTTCAGATATTCAAATAGTACGTCCGCAATCTCGGCATACTTGGGTTTATCTGCAAGAAACTCGTCGGTAATCCCGTGGACATTAACCGAATCGCCTACCGGCTTCTCTGGATTAATGTAAATATGAATCGAGCTGCCCGTCAGTTTACGGTTGATCATTTCGATCGCACCGACCTCGATAATACGATCGCCATCTTGGTAATAAAAACCTGTGGTTTCGGTATCTAGAATGAGCTGGCGCGGGCCTTGTGCATGCACCTGTGCAGGCGTGACAACAATAAACGGGTGAACCTGATTTTGCTCGGACTCACTTGGTATATTGTCCAGTTCTGACTCGTCGTGTGCCTCAATATTCTCTTCAGGTTCTACCTGATCGAGGTCAAAACCGAACGGATCGTCGAGCAACCAGTCATTTTCAGGTTTTTTTTTAGTATCTTCAGTGGTTTTAGATTGAGTGTGAAGCTCAGCGGCGATCTGGGCTGCCCCTTGGTTTGCGAGCGTATCGGCCATTTCATTTCCTGCGTGGCCAGCGTGACCCTTAATCCAGTTCCACTCAATTTGACGACCTTGACAAATCGCATCAAGTGCCTGCCAAAGATCAGGATTTTTAACGTCTTTCCAGTTTTTCTTTTTCCAGCCATGAATCCATTCGGTAATGCCTTGTTTGACATAGTTTGAATCGGTCCAAATAATCAAGCTGGCATCTGCTGGACAAAAACGAATGCCTTCAATTGCAGCGGTCAGTTCCATGCGGTTGTTGGTGGTGGTTGGCTCGCCACCACACAGTTTATGCTCACCTTGCTCGGTAATGATATACGCACCCCAGCCACCTAAGCCGGGATTGCCTTTACAGGCGCCATCAACATAAAGGGTGATTGTTTGTGACATAAGAACCAGACTCGACACGTAAAACAAAGGAAACAATGGGTATTGTATACGCAAACGAAGCGATTCTCTGCGCTCTAAGGGGTGTTTTTTTAATTTCTTGTAACATTTCCACTCAAATCACGCTAAATTATTGCCTTGTCTCGACGGCATGCTTCACTACAATGGCATATTTAAAGAATTAAACTTTACGCGAGTTGTTTGGAACATCTATATGTATAAATCTACCACAATGATGTGGCCTTTTTCAGTCGCCTCACTTTTCAAATATACGGTTCTTGGTTCTGCAATAGCAGCCATAGGTCTTACAGCCGGATGTTCTTCAACTCCAGAAAAAACACACAGCAAATCGACGCATAAAATGGGTTCAGGCTTTTTAGATGCCAGCAGCTTGGATTCTTTAGAAGATTTACTCTCGGCGACTGACATGCGAGCAGTAGAGGGCGACCGTCTATTAATTTTAAAGCACGGTGACGTTTGGAAACGCATGACCGTCGGATTTAAGATGGACGAAACCCATTGGGACCCACGTATTGAAGCACAGCGTAGCTGGTTTATTTCGCGTCAGCCTTATTTAGATCGCTTGAGTGCGCGTGCCAGTCGCTACTTATACCACACCGTAAAAGAAGCAGAACGCCGTGGTTTACCGACCGAGCTTGCACTGTTACCGGTCATTGAAAGTTCTTACGATCCAGCTGCGACCAGTAGTGCGGCGGCGGCAGGACTATGGCAGTTTATCCCAAGTACCGGCCGTATTTACGGCTTACGTCAAACCAGTCTCTACGATGGCCGCCGTGATGTTGTTGAGTCGACGCGTGCAGCTTATGAGTTTTTAGGCAGTTTATATAACCAGTTTGGCTCATGGGAGCTGGCACTGGCGTCTTATAATGCCGGACCGGGACGTATTCAACAGGCCATTAACCGAAATCAGGCGGCAGGCTTACCAACCGATTACTGGTCGCTGAAACTGCCTGCGGAAACCATGAACTATGTACCGCGGTTCCTTGCGGTGGCTCAGATTATTAAAAATCCAAAAGCATATGGTGTGTCATTGCCGCCAATTGCCAATCGTCCGCACTTTCGTGAAGTCACCTTAAGTGGTCCGGTAGACCTCAATCAAATTTCAGCGGTAACCGGTTTAAGCCGTACCGAGCTATATGCTCTTAACCCAGGTTACCGGGGGGATGTGATCGATCCGGCCAGCCCAATGCGGATTTTGATTCCGGCCGATTTAAGCCCATCGATTGACACCAAACTCAGAGCGTTAAAACCTTCATCGTCATCTGGTATGTGGGCCGCGAATACCGCAGCACCTCCAGCGTCTGTCACGGTCACTACAACACCAAGAAATACAGGAACGTCCTCGGTGACCACCTCGACCACCCCTGTATTGACTGCCAGTAACACCAAGCCAGCGGTAAAGAATACGACCACTACAGTCGCTTCAACAACCACGCGCCGTATCAGTACTCCGCGTGGTGCAGACGAACTGGCTGCTTTTGCAGCGAGTGCTGATGTACCGAGTGCACCGCGTATTCCAGTTGCAGTGACACAAAAAGCCAATGTGAAGCCTGTGACTACTGAACCACCAATTTCAAAAACCGAACGTGCTGATATTGTTGCTGCGATTCGTTCTGAAGGTCAGAAGGAGACTGTTGCACAAGCGTTGGAGCCACAACCAACTCAAGCAGAAAAAGATCAAGTGGTTGCCGAGCTTTCTGCATTAGCACCGAAAGGCACTCAAATTGTCGATCCGCTAGATGGTAAGATTAAGCTTACTGCGATTCAGACCAGTCAATCCGTTGCCGATCAGCAAGGCAAAGAAGTCACCAAAGAATTTGCGTATCCGAAAGCATTGGCAGAAACCGTCAGTGCCAGCGATCAGGATGTACAGCGTAATAGCAACAAGCCGTATATCAAAACGGATACCGATATTGTTGTGGTTCAGCCGAAAGGAAAGCGCTCTACCTATACGGTTGTTTCAGGCGATACGCTGGCTATCATTGCCATGAAAAACGGTGTGAGCTGGCGCGACATTGCAAACTGGAACCAGATCGATCCGAATCGTACATTGTATGCAGGCACTACGCTGTATTTGTATGATGCCAAACCACAAGCAGAATCTGCTTCTAAAACCGAGACGATTCCAGATACCTATACCGTTAAAGCCAATGACAGCCTGACCGCAGTGGCAGAACAGTTCGGTTTGAGTGTTAAGCAATTGGCCGATCTAAACGAGCTAAGTGTTACCAGTGGTTTGTTTGTGGGCCAAAAACTAAGCTTAAAAGAGAAAAAAGGCAATACTACGACGGCCTCGGCTAAGCACAATAGCGATACGAAATCGACCAAACGCACGCCAACCAAACTCTACACTGTAAAACGTGGTGAATATCTCAAACAGATTGCAGATCGTTATGGACTCTCTAATCAGGAACTAGCGGATCTGACCACAGGATTGAATGCAGGAAGTAATTTATATATTGGTCAGAAAATTAATGTTCCATTGCACGAAGTTGCCGAGGAAGAGAGCAGTGTAGCGGCCAAGGCAAGCAAAAATGCGCCTTCGATTAAAACCGAAAGCTATAAAGTACAGCGCGGTGAAACCTTATCGAGTATTGCCAGCGCTACAAAAACGAGCTTGAGTGAGTTACTTGAGCTAAACAATATGAAATCTGCCTCTGGCTTGAGAGCTGGTCAAAGCATCAAGATTCCGGCTGGTTCGACCACACCTGAAGAATATACGGTTCAATCGGGTGATAGCTTAAATGCGGTAGCGAGTAAATTTAATTTACAACTGGATTACTTGGCAGAGCTGAACGGATTAAACCGTACAGCAGGGCTTCGCGTTGGGCAAAAGCTAAGACTCACGGGCGATGTACCATCAAGCTCAAGCAAGAAACCTGCGGAGCAGGCTGTTCCTGAGGTCTACACCGTTAAATCGGGTGATACGCTGGGCGCCATTGCCAGCCGTTATAACCTCGATGCCAATGATTTGATGAAGCTCAACGGTCTACGCAGTTCTGGCCTGCAAGCAGGACAAAAGCTCAAATTAAGCGGTGAAACTGAAAAACAAGTCAGTGCCAAAGCCGAGCCAAAAGCAAAATCCAATGCCAAAGCCTCGACCAAAACCGAGTCTTATACGGTCAAGTCGGGCGAGTCGCTTAATAGTATTGCCAGTCGTTTAGGCATGTCATCTAAAGAGCTGGCCGATTTGAATGACTTGAGTGCCCGCGCGAGCTTACAGCGTGGTCAAACCTTACAAGTTCCAAAAACAATCACGGAGTATAAGGTCAAGCGCGGTGATACCCTGATTGGACTTGCCAGTAAGTATGGCATGGCATTGGCTGAACTGGCCGATCTAAATGATTTACGTCCTTCAAGTTCACTTCGTATTGGAGATGTGATTAAGGTTCCCAATCTATAATTTTACTGGACGATAAATGCACGCCAAGAATGCATATGTAATGAAAACACTTAGCCTCGCATTGGGGCTTGGTGTTTTTTCTTTAAGTTGTTTTGCCGCCGTTACCACCACACCCTATATCGCCATTCGTACCCAGCCCAAATATCAAGCACTAACGCACATGCCTTATGCCAACCCCAAGGCACCCAAAGGCGGAATCTTAATTCAGTCGAGTAATGGCACCTTCGATAATTTGAATAGCATGAATGGCAAGGGCAGTTCGACCGACGGTATTAATTATGTCTTTGACAGTTTGATGTCTAGCTCGCTAGATGAACCCGGGGTAATGTATCCCTTGCTGGCTAAAACGGCCACCTTTGATCAACAGCACCCAAGCTTCGTGATTTTTGATTTAAATCCGCAAGCACGTTTTAGTGATGGCTCTCCTCTGACTGCCGAAGATGTCAAATTTAGCTTTGATACGTATCAAACCAAGGCCAATCCGGGCCTGCAAATGTACATTGCAGATCTGGCCAAAACCGAGGTGCTGTCGAAGTACCGCATCAAGTTTAGTTTTAAGTCCAAAAGTAATCTTGAAATGCCGATGATTTTGGCCAGCCTACCCATTTACTCAAAAAAAGACTGGCAGCATAAGGACTTCACTCGAGTCACGCTCCAGCCGATTTTAGGGTCGGGGCCTTATTTGATTGAGCGCATCGATCCGGGCCGAAGTGTTACGTACAAACGTAATCCTAAATACTGGGCTAAAGATTTAGCCGTGAATCAGGGGCGCTACAATTTTGATCGCTTAAAATATGTCTATTATCGTAATTTAGACATTGCATTTGAGGGGTTTAAGTCGGGCCAATACACCTTGCATGAAGAATTTATGTCGCGTAAGTGGGTGACAGGCTATGACTTCCCGGCGTTTAAGTCCGGCATGATTAAAAAATATGTCTTTGAGCACCGTAATCCCATGACGACACAAAGTATTGTCATGAATACGCGGCACAGACCTTTAAGCGATATCAAGTTAAGACGTGCCATCAGTTATGCCTACGATTTTGAATGGCAAAATAAAGCTTTGTTTTATGGTCAATATCAACGTCTACAGAGTTATTTTAATAACAGTGAACTGGCTGCAACAGGAACGCCATCTGCGGCAGAGCAAAAAATTCTAGCGCCTTTCTTGCCCAAACTTGATCCGATTGTGCGTGAGGGTGTTTTGGCCAATTGGCGTTATCCTGTTTCCGATGCCAGTGGCTTTAATCGTAATAGCTTGCTTAAAGCAAGACAGTTACTAATTGAGGCAGGCTATACGGTTCAGCATCAGACTTTAAAAGATAAACAGGGGCGTCCTGTTCAGCTTGAGCTGTTGATTCATCAGGACAGTTTACAGCGCACCCTGATGCCTTTTGTTCGCAATTTAAAGCGCTTGGGCATTACGGTGAATATCCGTTTGGTCGATACGCCACAATATGTGGAACGCATGCGCCGCAATGACTTCGATTTAACCACAATGGCCTTGCCACAATCTTTAACACCGGGCAATGAGCAGGCGCAATTTTGGGGAAGTGCAGCGGCCAATCAGGTTGGAAATTATAATTATTCTGGAATTCAGGATCCTGTCATTGATGCGGTGATTCAGCGCGTAATTCATGCCAATTCACGAGATGAGCTGGTGGCCAGTACCAAGGTATTGGATCGGTTGCTTCGGGCTGGTTATTACCAGATTTTGACCTATGGAAAAGCGGGTAACTGGTATGCATACTGGGACATGTATGAACGTCCTAAAGTGAAGCCAGCGTTATCGGTAGGTTATGATTACTGGTGGTCCAATCCTGAAAAAGCACAGCGTGTTGCCCGCTATTTGCGTAAACAAGAATAATCAAGGAGTATGCGCATGGGTGCTTATATTATTAAACGTCTGTTCTTGATTATTCCGACATTATTTCTGATTTTATTGATCAATTTTGTCGTGGTGCAAATTGCACCGGGTGGACCAGTCGAGCAAGCTATTCAGCAGGCAGAAAGTTTTTCAGGTGTAAAAACCGGGGGAGAAACTGCTTCTGTCAGTACAGATACCCATTATCAGGGTGCGCGTGGTCTGACGCCCGAAATGGTCGAAAAAATTAAGGCGCAATATGGATTTGATAAGTCTGCACCAGAACGTTTTTGGCTGATGTTGAACGGATATTTGCGTCTTGATTTTGGAACCAGTTTTTTTAAAGATAAACCTGTTACGCAGTTACTATTTGAGAAAATGCCGGTCACCATTTCTTTGGGGTTATGGAGTACTTTGCTGATTTATCTGATTTCAATTCCGCTTGGCATTCGAAAGGCACGCCAGCATGGATTAATCTTTGATAAGTCGACATCTATTTTGCTAGCGGTTGGTTATGCGGTACCTACTTTTGTATTTGGGGTACTGTTGATCGTATTTTTTGCGGGCGGTTCATATTTTCAGTGGTTTCCACTGCAAGGACTGGTTTCGGAAAATTTTCAGAATTTGAGTTTACTCAATAAAATAAAAGACTATTTCTGGCATATGGCATTGCCTTTAACCACCATGTTGCTGGGCGGATTTGCGGGTTTAACCTATCTAACCAAATACGCCTTTATGGAAGAGCTAGGAAAGCAGTATGTGCTGGCAGCACGCGCCAAGGGTTTAAGTGAAACGCGGGTTTTATACGGGCATGTTTTTCGAAATGCCATGCTGATTGTGATTGCGGGTTTACCTGAAGCATTGATTGGTATTTTCTTTGTGGGAAACCTGTTTATTGAAATTATTTTCAATTTAGATGGGATTGGTTTATTGGGTTTTGAAGCGATTACGCAGCGCGATTATCCGGTGATTTTTGGCACGTTGTTTTTATTTACTTTACTTGGGCTGCTGCTCAGACTGGTCAGTGATGTGCTGTATCAAATCATCGATCCGAGAATCAATTTCGACGCGCGAGGAGCAAAATAATGTCTCCAGTGATGCAGCAGCGTCTTGCACGTTTTAAACAAAACCGGTTAGGTTTTATCTGCTTAATTGTTTTTGCAGTGATTTTTGTACTGGCGATTTTCTCTGAATTAATTGCCAACGACAAGCCTTTGGTGGTGAAGTATCAACAATCCTATTATTTTCCAGTGATCCAGTCCTATCCAGAAACAACTTTTGGCGGGATATTTGAAACCGAAACAGATTATAAAGATCCAGCCGTGCAGCAACTCATCGATCGTGATGGATGGGCACTTTGGCCTGTGATTCCATTTTCATATCAAACGCCTAACCTAGAGCTGGCTGTGCCTGTGCCATCGCCTCCGTCGCAGCAAAACTGGCTGGGGACAGACGATCAGGGCCGTGACGTATTGGCGCGTATTTTATATGGCTTGCGCGTGTCTCTTTTATTTGGATTTGCCTTGACTCTCTGTGCCGCCTTTATCGGAATTTTGATTGGGGCACTACAGGGCTATTATGGTGGCTGGGTCGATTTGATTGGTCAGCGGGTGCTAGAGGTGTGGGGCGGATTACCCATGCTGTTTATGGTCATGATCTTGGTCAGTATGTTTACCCCAAGTGTCTACTGGTTATTTGTGATTATGCTGCTGTTTGGCTGGACGGCATTGGTGGGGTTGGTGCGGGCTGAATTCTTGCGCGCTCGAAATTTTGACTATGTACGCGCTGCACGTGCTTTGGGCGTAGCTGATCGGACTATCATTTTCCGGCATATTTTACCCAATGCCATCAGCTCAAGCCTCTCCCAATTGCCGTTTATGCTTACTGCCAATATTACTGCGCTAACGGCACTGGACTTTTTGGGCTATGGTTTACCTCCAGATGCTGCATCATTGGGAGAACTGCTGCTACAAGGGAAAAATAATCTCAATGCACCGTGGCTGGCGCTCTCTGGCTTTTTTACGCTGGCGCTGGTTTTGTCATTATTGATTTATGTCGGAGAGGCCACGCGTGATGCATTCGACCCAAGACGCTAATACCCCATTATTACAGGTTGAGCATTTACGCATTGCGCTAGATGCTCATCAGCTTTTAGTCGATGACTTAAGCTTCGACTTACACGCCGGGCAAACCTTGGCAATCGTGGGGGAAAGTGGCTCTGGTAAATCGATTAGCAGTCTGGCTTTATTGGGTTTACTTCCAGAGCAGCTTCAAATTTCGGGCACTGCACATTTTCACGATCAGAATTTATTTAAGCTCACAACTCAAGGGTTACAGCAGCTTCGGGGCAGTAAAATTGCCATGATTTTTCAAGAACCCATGACTGCACTGAATCCGCTGCATCGAGTTGAAAAAATCGTGGGTGAAATGCTCAGACTTCGTGGCTGGTCAAAAGCACGTGTTCGTGCGCGTGTGATTGAATTGCTCAATGATGTGGGAATCCCAGAGCCAGAGCAAAAGCTTAGACGTTATCCGCATGAGCTGTCTGGCGGGCAACGCCAGCGCGTCATGATTGCCATGGCACTGGCACAACAGCCTGAAATTTTGATTGCCGATGAACCCACCACAGCGCTTGATGTGACCTTACAAGCGCAGATTCTGGACTTGCTCAAGTCATTGCAGCGCCAATCTGGTATGGGATTGATCTTGATCAGTCATGATCTGAACTTGGTAAAACGCTATGCCGATGACGTGATTGTAATGAATCAAGGTCGGGTCGAAGAACAGTCTACAGCGAAAGAATTGTTTGAGCGACCACAGACAGCCTATACACGTCATCTGCTTGATCACGACTTTGGACGTGCACTTCCGATGTCATCTGATCAAGAAGTTTTAGGCGTTCATCATCTTTCGGTGAAGTATCCGCTTCAAAACAGCTTATTCTGGCGAACTCAAAATTACTTTAGCGCACTGGCACCGCTGAGTTTTCAGCTTCAGCAAGGCAATACCCTTGGGATTGTGGGAGAAAGTGGTTCGGGTAAATCCACATTGGCACTGGCGATTACGCGATTGATTGAAAGTGATGGCGAGATTGTATTTCTTGGAGAAAATCTGAATCAACTGAAAGAAAGCCAACTGCGGCCTATTCGTCAATCGATCCAGATGGTATTTCAAGATCCGTTTAGTAGCCTGAATCCGCGAATGAATGTTGCACAAATTGTTGGAGAGGGGCTGGCATTAAAGCGTGTTGCCGCACATGAGCGAGAAGCATTGATCGATGCTGCGCTTGAGAAGGTTGAGCTAACACCAGCGTTCAAGCATCGTTATCCGCATCAGTTATCTGGCGGGCAGCGACAACGTATCGCTTTAGCAAGAGCTTTGATACTTCAGCCAAAACTGATTGTGCTCGATGAACCGACCTCAGCCTTAGACCGCACCACACAGCGCGCGATTGTAAAGTTGCTGCGCCAGCTTCAAGCAGATGAACACATTAGCTATGTGTTTATCAGTCATGATTTACAAGTGGTCAGGGCGCTTTGCCAGCAGGTGATGGTGCTCAAGCATGGCACCGTGATGGAATTTCAAGACACTGAAACTTTATTTGTTTCACCACAAACGGACTATACCCGGCAGTTGCTTCAAGCCAGTCAGTATTAATAATTTGACAATATATGTTGTCAGTTTGTCGGTTTTGGCTTGACAGTAGGCCTGTTTAAACTAAATTGATAAGAAAACAGCTACAACTTGCCGAGCAATGTCATGAATCAAATCGCTGAGCCACTTAAAATACGCAATACCACTTTTAAAAACCGAATTATCAAAGGTGCGATGAGTGAAGCACTGGCCAATGAAGCAGGTCAGCCAAATACCTTACATTACGGACTCTATGAAGCATGGGCCAAAGGTGAGTTGGGTTGTGCCATAACGGGTAATGTGATGGTTGATATTCGTGCCAAGAATGAGCCAGGCGTTGTAGCCATTGAAAATGAACGTGATCTGGCTCAGCTTAAGCACTGGGCACAAATTGGTAAACAGTATGGCATGGTGCAGTTGATTCAACTTTCGCATCCGGGGCGTCAGTGTCCAAAAGGTTTAAACAAAGAAACCGTAGCACCATCGGCAGTGCCATTTAGCGCCGCATTGGCACCACTCTTTGCAACACCGCGTGAACTTCGCCACGACGAAATTGAAGAGATTATACAGCGCTTTGCCAAAGCAGCTTCCGTGTGTGAGCAAGCAGGTTTTGAAGGCGTGCAACTACATGGTGCGCATGGTTACTTGATCAGTCAGTTTTTATCGCCACTCACCAATAAACGCCAAGATCAATGGGGAGGCAGCATTGAAAACCGTATGCGCTTTTTGCTTGAAATTTACCGTGCGGTACGCGCGGCCACATCTGAAGATTTCATTATTTCAGTCAAACTCAATTCAGCAGATTTCCAGCGTGGCGGTATTACAGAAGAGGATGTAATTGCTGTCTTTAAGGCAATTGATGCTGCGGGTATCGATATCATCGAAATCTCTGGTGGGAGTTATGAAGCACCCGCAATGGCCGGAGTAAAAGCAGATAAACGTAAAGCCAGTACCATTGCACGTGAAGCTTACTTTTTAGATTTTGCAGAAAAAATTCGTCAGCATGTGTCATGCAAACTGATGGTGACTGGTGGCTTTCGTACAGTTGAGGGAATGAATGCAGCTTTAAAAAGTGGTGCATGTGATTTTATCGGGATTGCGCGCCCGTTTGCAGTAGAGCCTGATTTGACGCAGCGTCTTATTGCAGGGCAGGATGTAAGATATGCAGTAAAACCGATTAAAACTGGCTTACCTTTTGTTGATAAGATGGCCATTATGGAAATTATCTGGTACGCCGCGCAGTTTAAAACCATTGGAAAAGGCAAAACGCCAAATCCAAAACTATCGCCTTTATTGGTCTTTCTAAATTATGCCAAAGGCAATATTAAAGCGGTCATTCAGGGACGTGTGAATTCGAGAAAATCTGCATAAGTCATAGTTAAGGGTTTTAGGTCTAATTAAGATTTAAAACCTAAAATAAAAAAGCCTCACATTTTGTGAGGCTTTTTTTATGATCTTAATGATCGAATTTGGCGTCCCTACGGGGATTCGAACCCCGGTTACCGCCGTGAAAGGGCGATGTCCTAGGCCTCTAGACGATAGGGACTTATAATGAGGCTGTATCTGAAATTGGCGTCCCTACGGGGATTCGAACCCCGGTTACCGCCGTGAAAGGGCGATGTCCTAGGCCTCTAGACGATAGGGACGTTTCAGAGGTGGGCGTATATTAGGTTTAATTCCTGAGTCTGTCAAACTGTTTTCCTAAAAAAAACTGTAATTTAGCGATGAGTGTTTAAAAATACCGCATTTCATTTATTTTAAATCAAAAAATCAAACATAATGAATATATTTTGAGCTGAATATCGTTTAGCGGCTCTGACAACTTTCGATCAGTGCTTTGAGCACCTCAATATTTTGCAAATAACCAGAAATCTCATGTGGATGTGCACTCGAAGTCGAAATTTCATGATTCAAAATAGGTGGATCAAAATCGAATGGGGGCTTTTCAAGTGGAAATGCTGTGAGAAAATCATCATGAGAATAAAAATTATGCCACACACCATGTAGACATTCGGGGTAACTGATCGGCTGTATGAGGTGTTGCTGAATGACACGAAACGCCAGAGGGGAGCCAAGTGTAATAAAGCCTTGGATATTAGAGATATTACGCATTTGGCGTAGCAGATTATAGGCAATCACCGATCCTAAGGAGTGCGCCACAATAATACACGGCTGCTGAACAGGAATACCAATACGTATACGTTGATGAACACGTTGCATGAAACTTTGATTTGCCAAATAACAATAAGTTTCGATCAGAAATGTATGCATCAGCTCTTCATGTAATGTTGGAAAGTGATCTAGAAGTACCATCAGTTCTTTTAAAGATTGATCTTTTGCGGTCAAGCGCTCATCAAGCAATTTCTTCTTTATCATTGCTAAATCAAATAGATGTGCATGCCCACTGGCTTGTTTTTCTTTAAAAAGAGCGAATGAGGGAATATGAAGATGAGCAGGCAAGTGAAGTGAGAGCAGTGATTTAGGTAAAAATGTATCGAGGTCAAGGCGATTGCTTAAATGAAATTGGGTCAGTAAATCGCCATAAAAAGGAAAATGCAACTGATGTGAGTCGAATTGAAACAACAAATGATTCCGGCTTAGCCCATGCTTGAGCACGCTGAGCCAGTGCTTACGTAGGCTCTGTGCATTCAATTGCTGCTGATTCATACCATGAATAAACACAATATGCATAGTGATACTTTTTATGGCCTATAGATTGAGCTTACATCAAAAAAATGTAGCGCTTTGTGTGGCTTGTTGAGTTGAAGTGTTGATTCAAAATCTGGCACTACTTATTAACCGTAATCCAGATAAAGCGCCGGATCTGGATAAAGCGGTTCTACAATACGCTCAATGACGGAAGGATGTTGTAGGTAGCCAATAATTTCATGCGGACGATTGACAAAGGTTGAAATCAATTGATTCTCAATTGGAGGATGAAAATCAAATGGTGCCTGATCGAGAGGAAAGGTGGTGAGATAATCTTCTTGCGAATAGAAATTGTGCCAATCTCCTATAAGCGATCTAGGACGTTCTACTGGCATGTTGAGCTTCGATTGAATCACCTGAAAGGCCAGTGGTGAAGCAAGCGTAATAAAGCGTTGTACGCGTATGTGAGGCAATTGCTGTAATAGGTTGTACGCGATGACTGTACCCAGAGAATGCGCCACAATAATATACTCATCGTCGCTGTCAAAGGCAGATGCAATACGCTTGTGTACATCCTGCATAAAGTCTGGACTCGCCAGATATAAATACGCCTCAATAATCAGTTTTTGAATCACGCTTTCATGTAATTTGGGAAATTTGTTGAGCAGCACCACAAATTCTTTAAGTACGCGATCTTTGGCTAAATGTGAAAAAAGATAAAGTTTTGAAGTAAATGAAAGTTCTTCGTCGGTGTCAGATGTGAGTGAAATGAGCGGCTGGCTGTCATCTACAGGCTGAGATTCATGTGGAAGTAAAAAAGGCAGATGCCATTCTTGCCAAGTATCTCCAAGTAAATTGATCGGCTCAGTACTAAAACTGAGCATGTGCTTAAACAGTAAATCACCATAATAAGGAAAGGAGATATCCAGCGTATCGAGTTCGATGTGTTTTGCAGAATGATTCAGCCCAAGTTGAAAGATATTCAACCAGTAGTCTTGAAGCTGTGAGGCATCCATTTTTTGTTGCTGGGCGCCATGAACAAATACAATTTTCATCGTGATCAGGCTTATTTATTCTTATATTGACTTAAAATTTACAGAAGAATGATGCGCTAAACCAGTGATCTAAATAAAAAAAGTGTAGCGATTTTGCTACACTTTCCAATGAGTATTGTACCTTTTAACCGCTTTAGTTTTGATTACGGTAAAATATGTAGTGACTTAAATAACAACCCGCCACAAAGATCAAACAACCAATAAAACCAGGAAGCATCTCAGGATCAAGTGCCATACTTAAGCCAGTAATCAAGCAAAATACAAATCCAAGAATCGGTAAAACTGGAAACAGCGGTGCAGCAAATTTGAGCTCAGATACACTGTGGCCATCTTTATACCATTGACGTCTAAAGTTGAACTGACTCCAGCAAATACTCATCCAGACAATTACCATGGTAAAAGCCGCAACGCCCAGTAAATTTTTAAAGATAGTCTCTGGTGCAAACTGCTCAGACAATAATCCCGGTATCGCACCAAACATCGTCACAATGAGGGCAATAATTGGCGTACCACTGGTGGTGAGCTTAGAGAAAATAGACGGTAATTGCTTTTGGCTCGAAAGCGACCACATCATACGAGAAGCAGCATATAAACCAGAGTTTGCAGCCGATAGCAGCGCCGTGATAATCACAAAACGGATAATATGGTCTGCATACGGAATACCAATATATTGAAATACCGTCACGAACGGACTATTACTCACACCATGATTGCCTAAGCCAGTTGCCTCATAAGGCAACAGTGCGCTAATGACCACAATAGTGCCCACAAAGAAAATGAGCAAACGCCAGATGGCTGCATTAATGGCTTTGGGTACATTGACTGCCGGATCTTTAGTTTCACCTGCCGCAACGCCAATCAATTCTGTGCCTGAAAAGGCAAAGTTAACAATCAGCATGGTTGCAAAAATAGGCATCAGACCTTGAGGAAACCAACCATGACTGGTGAGATTGCTAAACAGCGGTGCAGTTTGATAGCCCTCAAAATGAATCAGACCAAAAATGGCCAATAGACCCAATATAATAAAGCCGATCACGGTCAGTACTTTCACCAACGATAACCAGAATTCAGATTCGGCAAAAATATGCGTGGAGCTGAGGTTGAGTGCAAAAATGGTAATTGCAAAAACACTGGTCCAGATCCACATCGAGATATGGGGAAACCATTCTTGCATGAGTAATGCCGCGGCAGTAAATTCGGTACCTAGCGTGGCTGTCCATGTCAGCCAGTATAACCACGAAATCATGTATCCTGTGCCTGGCCCGATATAGCGTTTGGCATAGGCACCAAATGACCCAGACACTGGCATATGTACAGCAAGCTCACCCAAACACAGCATGACCATATATGCAATCAGACCGCCCAGCATATAGGCGATCACAGCACCAATCGGGCCTGTTTGGGTAATCACTTCGCCTGAGCCTAAAAACAGGCCTGTGCCAATCGCACCACCTAATGACAGCATGACCAAATGACGAGTACTCATGGCACGTTTTAATGGAGCAGCACTGCTGAGTACTTGTTGGTCTGTAGAGTCTGGCGGCAGCATAGACAATATCGCTTCAAGATGAAAGAAAGCGCTATTTTAGTGAAAAAACTGAAATGTGCAATGCAGCATGAGTCAAAGAATAGACAGTGAGATAAGCAAAAAGAGAAATACAACAGAAAAATAAGATGGCGTCCCTACGGGGATTCGAACCCCGGTTACCGCCGTGAAAGGGCGATGTCCTAGGCCTCTAGACGATAGGGACGTTGCGAGGTGTGCGTATAATAGGAAGTTTAATCTGTGCTGTCAATTTGCATTGCAAAGAAAAAGGCAGAAATGTGATTAAGTGAATAAAAAATAGCTAATCGTATGAATATTGGGCAGTTTTTTAAATTTAGTTGGCGGGTGACTGTTCAGTCGAAGTTTTCTTAGGTGCGTCATGCACGATATAAAGATAAAGCGCAGAAGGCAATAAAATGAGTATAGCGATCAAAATCTTTTTCAGCATGACATGTCTCGGTTTGAGCACAGGTAAACAGTATAAAAGAAAATGCAAGAGAGAAAAATAAGATGGCGTCCCTACGGGGATTCGAACCCCGGTTACCGCCGTGAAAGGGCGATGTCCTAGGCCTCTAGACGATAGGGACGTTGAGGATGGCGGTATCTTATTGATCCGCCACGAGTGTGTCAAGTAGGTGTGGAGAGAGTTTGTTTAAAATATAGCAAAACAGTTCGGCTGTCTTTTGCGTATCGTATAGCGCAGAATGTGCTTCCTTGCCATCAAACTCAATACCTGCCTGTATACATGCCTTGGCCAGTACTGTTTGTCCAAACGTAACTGCACTTAAGGTCACCGTATCGAATACCGAAAAGCTATGAAACGGATTTTGATTTTTAGTGCTGGTACGTGCAATTGCAGCTTGCAAGAAGCCCAAATCAAAATGTGCGTTGTGGCCTACCAGTACAGCATGAGTACACTGCTGTTGCTTACGCACTTCATGAATCGACTTGAATATACGTTTGAGCGCTGAACGTTCATCTTCTGCCATGGCCATGCGCATCGGATTAAACGGATCGATCCCGATAAAATCGAGCGAACGACGATCAAGATTTGCCCCTTCGAATGGATTGATATGGGCCTGATAGGCTTCACCCGGTACAAATTGCCCGGCTTCATCATAGACGATTGGAATACAGGCGATTTCAAGCAACGCATCGGTATGCGCATTGAAACCCGCTGTCTCGACATCGACAACAACGGGCAAGAAACCACGAAAACGCTGACCAATCACAGGAAGAGTGGAGGTTTCTTGAGTCACACTTTTCTCCATTGAATGGTTTTACCTGCATAGAGTGGAATAATTTTTTCACCCTCAAGATAGTCCAGTTGTTCTGGAATCACCTGATCTTCTTTAACCAAGGTAATGGTCGAGGTGTTGCGTGGCAGGCCATAGAAGTCGGCACCAAAATGGCTGGCAAACCCTTCTAAGCGCTCAATCTTTCCAACCTGATCAAATGCCTGTGCATATAATTCGATGGCTGTCGGTGCACTGTAGCAACCTGCACAACCACATGCATTTTCTTTGGCATCTTTCGAATGTGGTGCGCTGTCGGTACCCAAAAAGAATTTTGGATTGCCGCTAGTAGCCACTTCAATCAAGGTTTGTTGATGCGTTTGACGCTTTAAAATTGGAAGGCAATAAAAATGCGGTTTGATCCCACCGACCAGCATATCATTACGGTTAAATAGCAGATGCTGTGGCGTGATGGTGGCAGCTACGTTGCGGTCTTGTTCTAAAACAAAATGCGCGGCTTCACTGGTGGTAATGTGTTCGAGTACCAGTTTAAGTTTTGGAAACTGTTTGAGTAACGGAGACAATACTTCGTCTAGAAAGCGCTTTTCACGATCAAAAATATCCACATGGTTGTGAGTGACTTCACCATGTAGTAACAGTGGTACCTGATGCTCTTCCATTTGCTCAATTACAGCATAGACTTTGCGGATATCGCTTACGCCATTATCTGAATTGGTGGTTGCACCTGCTGGGTAAAGCTTAATCGCGTTTACAAATTCGGAAGCCTTGATTTTTTTGACTTCGCTCGCTGGGGTGTGATCGGTAAAGTAAAGCACCATACGCGGATCAAAATGAACACCTTCTGGAACATGCGCCATGATTCGTTCACGGTAAGCCAAGGCTTCTTCCACTGTTTTGACAGGTGGGACAAGGTTCGGCATACAAATCGCGCGAGCAAACTGGTTAGCTAAATCTGGAACAGTACGTTGAAGTGCGATTCCGTCACGTAAATGCGCATGCCAATCGTCTGGCTGCAGAAGAGTAATCGTATCCAAGGGAATTCAAGCTGCAAAATAAAACAGATGATAATGCAAAAGCCCTGAAAATGGTAACAGGAAATGCTTACAATTCACCTCAAATTGCTTCAAGTGACTGCATCTAAGCGGATTTTTAATCAAAAAGTTGGTGCGTGCAGAAAAAATAAAAGCTGTCAGGTGACAGCTTTTATTTGAGATTTCAGACGATTATTTCGTTTTAGTCTCTAATTGTGGTACAGCTGAGCCTTGACCAATCGAGAGTAGGCCCGAGTTGGTATAAATGCCCAATTTTGCACGTGTATCGGTAATATCCAGATTACGCATAGTCAACTGGCCAATACGGTCCATTGGCGTAAACATCGAATCACCTTTTTCCATGGTTAAGCGTTCTGCTTCATAGGTCAGGTTTGCAGATTCAGTGTTCATGATGGTGTAATCGTTACCACGACGTAATTCTAAAGTCACCGTACCCGTAATGGCTTTTGCAACCCAACGCTGTGCAGTTTCACGCAGCATCAGTGCTTGTGAATCGAACCAACGGCCTTGATACAACAAACGACCTAAACGTAAGCCGTTGATGCGGTATTGTTCAATGGTATCTTCGTTGTGAATACCCGTCACCAGACGTTCGTAAGCAATATGCATAAGTGCCATGCCCGGTGCTTCATAAATACCGCGTGATTTTGCTTCGATAATACGGTTTTCAATTTGATCCGACATACCTAGGCCATGACGTCCACCAATACGGTTGGCTTCAAGAATCAATTCAACCGGATCTTCAATACGCTGACCATTGAGGGCAACTGGCATGCCTTCTTCAAAAGTAATGCTGACTTGTTCAGGCTGAATTTCAACGTCATCTTTCCAGAACGCAACACCCATGATCGGATCTACAATCTTGATACCGGCATCAAGGTATTCGAGATCTTTCGCTTCATGGGTTGCACCTAGCATGTTCGAGTCGGTCGAATATGCTTTTTCTTTCGACATTTTGTAGTCAAAACCATTATCGATCAGGAACTGTGACATTTCTGCACGGCCACCTAGTTCGTCAATAAAGGTTTGGTCTAACCAAGGTTTGTAAATTTTCAAGTTCGGGTTGGTCAGCAAACCATAACGATAAAAACGTTCGATATCGTTACCTTTGTAGGTCGAGCCGTCGCCCCAGATATTGACATCATCTTCTTTCATGGCAGTGACCAACATGGTCCCAGTAACCGCACGACCAAGTGGCGTGGTGTTAAAGTAAGGTACACCGCCAGTGCTGATATGAAATGCGCCACATTGGATTGCTGCAATACCTTCAAGTGCAAGCTGCAAACGGCAGTCGATCAGACGAGCTTTAACTGCACCGTACTGCTCAGCTTTCTTTGGAATCGCATCATAGTCATCTTCATCGGGCTGACCTAGGTTTGCTGTATATGCATATGGTTCAGCGCCTTTTTGTTTCATCCACAATAGAGCAGCTGAAGTATCTAGACCACCAGAGAAGGCAATCCCCACTTTTTTGCCTACAGGTACATGCTGCAAAATGGTTGCATTATCAGTCATTACTAATCCTAACGTTTATAAAAAGACCTAAAATGATGGTCATGAGAATTCACAATGGCGGGTATTGTAGCACTTTTTTTTATTGATTTTTTCCGATAATTCACTCGACCATCTGAAAAAAACAAAATTATGTTTTCGCTTGGAAGGCTGGCATCAAAGGCTGCGCGGCGCAGGCTGCTCGCGATATTTTATAATAGCCACATTATACCTATGCAGATTTTTAGTTCACCTCAAGAGATTCATTTAACTCGATGAACTGTTTTTCAATCGGGGTGAATACGTGATCATGCCGTGCAACCAAATAGAGTCCAATATTACGATATTGATCTGGAAGCTCTTTGTAATACTGGATGTCGTATTTTTTTAACAAAGATTTTGCAATCATGGAAACACCCATTCCCAATTGTGTAAAATTTATAAGTGCTTGATAATCATAAATATGAACCAATTCGCCTTGGCTTAAATTACGCTCTGTATAAATTTTATTGAGTGTGGTGGCATAGCAGCATTCTTCACAGGCCAGCAGAATATTTTGATGATCAAGACAATCGTCTAAAGATTCATGATTAATCATATTTTTACCAATAATCACCAGTTCATCTTGTTCCTTTAAACGGTACTGAAGATGCTTGTGTTTGGGATGACCCAGCACATAGCCAAAATCGAGATGGCCTTGTGAAATTTCATCTTCAATAAAACCGGTCGATCCAGTTTTCATGGTCAGTGCCAAATCGGGATAGGCACTATATAACTGATTAAATGCAGGGTAAAAACGCATTCCACCCAAGCTGGTATTGGTACCAAAACGTAAAGTGGAGTCTTGCTGTTGAATCTTGTTTTCGGTTTCTTCCCAAGTAAACATCATTTTTTTGTACTGTGTGTATAACTGCATGCCAGATTCGGTCAGTTCAACCCCTTTGGGTTTGCGAATAAATAGCTGACGATTATAGTGACTCTCAATTTTTTTGATTTTTGCGGTCATGTTGGATTGTAAATAATTCATTTTTTGTGCAGCGGCTGAAATGCTTTTGAGTTCAGCTACGTTTACAAAGGATCGGATATCATTAATATCAATATTCATGGCCGAACTCCGCATCAAAAAGAACCTAAGATGTATTTTTAGAGAGATGAATACAACAAGGTATTAAAAAAAATGATGCTTATATTAAAACATAACATTATTCATGATGTCATTTCTTTTCTATAATGGCGCATGTTTGTTGTGAAATGGGTGAAAACGTGAATATTCGAGTCATCAGTGCCATCACACTGTTGTGCCTTGTTTGGGGATCATTATGGGGATTGGTCAAACACAGCTTACAGGTGTTTCCTCCATTTTTATTTATTTCCGCACGTTTGATTGTGGCTGCCCTAACCCTGATATTGGTACAGGCTTTACTGAAACGTTCGATTTTGCCTGCACGCCATGAATGGCGAAAAATGATTGTACTCAGTGTCTTGGTTTGTTTTGGATTTTATGCGACCCAAACCTTTGCCATGCAGTTTGTCGACTCAGGATTGTCGGCGGTATTGACTTTTACCATGCCAATTTTTGTAGGTGTTTTGGCGCATTTCTTACTGAATGAACGCTTGAATTTCCAAAAAACGTTGGGCCTGATACTGGGTGTGGCAGGGCTGATCGCGATCATGTGGCCGCAGCTTAAACACATTCAATTTAATCTGTCGGTGGTGGGTGAGTTGCTGTTAATCAGTTCGGGTTTCTTCTGGGCCACGGCGACGGTGTACATTAAGAAAGAATTTGCTGAGTATGACAAAATCAAGTTGACGATTTGGCAATTGCTTCTGGGGGCTGTGGTATTACTCGCTGGTGCACTTGCATGGGAACCGGTTGATTTGAATGTTTGGCTAGATCCATTGAATGCGTCAATCTTGTTCTATATTGCAATTGTTGGCACAGGATTTGCGTTTGTACTCTGGAACTGGATTGTGAGTCAGGTCGATACCTTTGTTGCTTCAATCTCGATTATGAGTATTCCGGTGTTGAGCTTATGCTTTGGTGCGCTGCTCTGGCATGAGCCTTTAACCATGAATATTGTATTGGGTGCGATTTGCATATGTTTAGGCATTGTAGTGAGCTCATTAAAGCTGGGTTCACAGCGACTTGCTGCCATTCAGAGCCATAAATAAACTCAAAAAACAGCTCTGTACAGCAGGGCTGTTTTTATAGATTTACTTATAGATCAAGCTGAATAATCACCGTTAATATGATGCGATTCGAAACAAAGAATAAGACGTAAACCAACCAAAAGAATGTTTTGATAACTAATAAACTGACACTTTTAACACGTAAAAAAAGCACTCGGGTCATCCCAACCCCGATAAAAAGTATTAAAGTATTATGCAACAAGTTGCAAAGCCAATAACAACCTAAGGATTCGTCATGACTAGCTATGCACATATTTTAAAACCACTGCATTTAGGTTTTACAACAATTAAAAATAGAGTCGTGATGGGCTCTATGCATACCGGCTTGGAAGACCGTTTTTATAATTATCCGAAACTTGCAGCCTACTTTGGAGAGCGAGCGAAAGGCGGTGTTGGCTTAATCATTACCGGCGGCATTTCACCTAACCGACAGGGCTGGCTTTTACCCGCAGGTGGAACCATGAATTCTTTGGCAGATATTCCACATCATCGTTTGGTCACGCATGCCGTACATAAGCATGGTGGAAAAATTTTGATGCAGATCTTGCATGCTGGTCGCTACGGTTATCAACCTTTTGTGGTGTCGGCAAGCCCAATTAAATCACCTATTTCACCGTTTAAACCGCGTCAGATGTCGGAAAGCAATATTTTAGACACCATTGAAGATTATGCCCGCTGTAGCGATCTGGCCAAGAAAGCAGGGTACGATGGTATCGAAATTATGGGCTCTGAAGGCTACTTGCTTAATCAGTTCTTGAGCCGTCATGTCAATCAACGAACAGATCGCTGGGGCGGCGAGATTGAAAACCGTATGCGCTTTGCAGTTGAAATTGTAAAAGCGATTCGTGAAAAAGTCGGTGAAAAATTTATTATTAGTTTTCGTTTGTCTATGCTGGATTTAGTTCATGATGGCAATACCATGAGCGAAGTGATTACGGTGGCACAGGCACTTGAAAAAGTGGGCGTTACCTTACTCAATACGGGTATTGGCTGGCATGAAGCGCGTATTCCAACCATTGTCACCTCTGTACCGCGTGCGGCTTTTGTCGATTATACTGCTTATGTGAAACAGCACGTGTCTATACCTGTGATTGCGGCCAATCGAATCAATATGCCAGATGTGGCAGAAGAGATCTTGGCACAAGGTAAAGCCGACATGATTCAGATGGCACGTCCACTTTTAGCCGATGCTTTTTGGGTAACCAAGGTGGCTACCAATCGTGTCGATGAAATTAATACCTGTATTGCCTGTAATCAGGCTTGCCTCGATCATACCTTTAAAAACCAGCGTGCAACGTGTTTGGTCAATCCGCGTGCAGCATACGAAACCGAGCTAACGTATATCAAAACCAAAAAACCGAAAAAAATTGCGGTTGTAGGTGGCGGTGTCGCAGGGCTGTCGGCGGCCACCGTTGCAGCCAGTCGTGGGCATCAGGTGACGTTATTTGAAGCTGCGTCTGAAGTGGGTGGGCAATTTAACTTGGCCAAAGTTATCCCCGGCAAAGAGGAGTTTCATGAAACCATTCGCTATTTCAAAGTGCAACTAGAAAAAACGGGTGTAGATGTTCGTTTAAACACACGCGTCAATCGTGAGCAACTCGAGCGCGAGGGCTATGAAGAAGTGATTGTGGCGACGGGTGTTATTCCACGCCAGCTTCGTATTGAAGGCAGTGATTTGCCACAAGTTCTTTCGTATGCTGAAGTATTACGTGGTGCTCCAGTTGGTGAAAAAGTGGCCGTGATTGGCGCAGGTGGTATCGGGTTTGATGTATCTGAATTTTTACTCAAACCTGCGCATCAGATTCAGCCCCAGCCCTTGGCGGATTGGCAGCGAGAGTGGGGGGTCGACTCTAATCCGAATTACATTACCGAAGGTGGCCTGCAACCTGTCCAAATAGAAGTACCTGTGCGACAAATTTATTTATTACAACGTAAAACCACACCGCTGGGAATTGGTTTAGGAAAAACATCAGGCTGGGTGCATCGCGCACAACTGAAAAAACATGCGGTGCGAATGATGCGTGGTGTGCAGTACAAAGCTGTAACCAATGAAGGCTTGTGGGTGGAAGTAAATGGTCATGATCAGCTACTTCGTGTAGATACGGTTGTGGTTTGTGCTGGACAAGAGTCAGTGAAAGATTTAATGCCTTTAGCACAGGAGGCGACACTGGCACGCTATCATATTATTGGTGGAGCGAAGCTTGCTGCCGAGCTAGATGCCAAGCGTGCCATCCGAGAAGGTGCAGAATTGGCCGCAGAACTGTAATTTTGATGAAACAATATGCAAACGAGTGCAAAGCGTTAAAATTTTTCTTGAATAAAATAAACGGTCTTTGTATTCTTACGCACATGGAAGCGTGGCAGAGCGGTTTAATGCACCGGTCTTGAAAACCGACGAGGGTGTGAGTCCTCCGTGAGTTCGAATCTCACCGCTTCCGCCAAATATTTAAATAAGCCCTTGTTTTTACAAGGGCTTATTTTTTTACTGTAATTCTACCCCTCAACTTACCCCACATTAAATTTTGGATTGAGAGGTATTATTTGATGTTGATTCGGATCACTTAGGACAATTGAAATTTTGAGTTTAAAATTCATTGCACAGTCTAATCATCATCGTTGAAGAATCACAGCTGCTCTCTAGTTGCTTTAGATTCAATTTAAATCAACTAAAACGAAAGATGCAGGGGTGTAGTTCTAATTTTGCTTTAAGGCGATTCTAAGAAGATTTAGGCGTAGTATAGAACAATGAGTGAGATTTTATTTATCTCCTCATCGTTTAAGTTAACTAGGCTTTGTTGCACAAACCTACCGTTAAAGGCTTATTTAACATTATAATTCTCAAATGAATAAGCCCATACCTAAAATCTATCGTACAACCAATTGGCCTTCTTATAACAGAGCATTAATAAATCGAGGAAATATCTCTATTTGGTTTGATCCCAAAACTTAATGGTACGCTCAACCAAAAGCCAAGCATGTACCAAATCAAACCTATTCGATTTAGCGATTCAATACTGTTTAATGATCAAATCTCCATTACGTCTGTCTTTACGTATGGTCACTGGCTTTGTTCAAAGTCTTATTCATCTTTCTAGATTAGATTGGACAGCCCCAGATTATTCCACTATTTGTAGAAGACAAAAGCATATTGATATTGCAATTAACTATCAAAAAAGCAGTAATGGTCTCCACACCTACTCGTTGATTCTACAGGCTTAAAGTTTTTAGGTGAAGGCGAATGGAAACGTAAAAAACATCAGCCTGAATATCGTCGCGAATGGCGTAAATTACAATTGGTATCGATACTGAAACCCTTCAAATACGCACTATTCAGCTCACAACCAACAATGTGAGTGATTCACAGGTGCTTGGTGATTTACTGGATCAGATTCCACAAGAAGAACAGATTGACTCCGTCTCGTCTATACTGATGGGGCTTATGACACCAATCAATGCCGTCAGGTAATCGCAGATCGACAAGCGCATACGGTGATTCCACCCAGAAAAAATGCGAAACCTTGTAAAGATACAAAGACGAGCTCGCTAAAGCGAAATGAATTAATTCGAACAGTTAAACGTTTAGACAGGACACTATGGAAAAAAGGTCAGGCTATCATGCCCGAAGTTTGGTAGAAACCAAGATGCATTTCATCAAATTATTCGGTGATAGGCTTAGCGCAAGGAATTTCCAAAGCCAAGTCAATGAGATGCATGCACGTGTGGCTGTATTAAATAAATTTACGAAGTTGGGCCGACCTCACACCCAAGTTGTCACTTAGATTTGGATAACTTGGGGAAAGTTTAGCTTTTGAATGTTTTTGCAACAAAGACCTTTAAAACTAAGATTTAATTTGGAAAAACTTCTATTTATATCTGAGATTTAAATCAAATCATAATTTATCTATTCTTAAAATAGCTCCGAAATATTTGAAATTACTCTGAAATTTATTTATGTGATCATTTTATTTACTCTTTTTGATCATTCTTTTCATTACGTTGACTTTGATTTATCAGACTCTTATTTTCACTCCTAAGAATAATACTTATTAATGAATTAAATGGAGTAAAAATGCAGCTCAAAGGAAATGTTGTATTAGTAGCAGGTGGTGCTTCTGGTTTAGGCGAGGCAGTTGTACAGCGGCTTGCTAAGCAAGGAGCACAGTTAGTTATTGTCGATTTAAATCAATCATTAGGTGAACAACTTGCGCTTCAGGTCAGTGGTCTATTTGTACAAGCCGATGTAACCAATGAAGAACAGATTAATCAGGCTTTTCAACAGGCTGAAGAATTTTATAAGAAAAAAGTACGTGTGGTGGTGAATTGTGCAGGTATCGGTCCTCCTGGTAAAGCCATTGATCGTGAAGGTAATGCATTGGCTTTATCCGCATTTAGCAAGATTATTAATATCAATCTAAATGGTACCTTTAATGTCTTATCAAAATTTGCAGCCCGATTACATAAAGACGAAGTTATTGGTGAAGAACGTGGTGTGATTATCAATACGGCCAGTGTTGCTGCATTTGATGGGCAAATTGGTCAGCCCGCTTATGCAGCCTCTAAAGCAGGTGTAGTAGGTATGACTTTACCTTTAGCACGTGAGTTTGCACGTTATGGCATTCGAGTCATGACCATTGCACCTGGGATTTTTCTCACCCCATTATTGGCTACTTTACCGCAAGATGTTCAAGATTCATTAGGCGCTCAAGTACCATTTCCAAGCCGTTTGGGACAACCTGATGAGTTTGCTCAATTAGTCGAAAGTATCATTCTCAATCCCATGCTTAATGGCGAAGTTATCCGTTTAGATGGCGCTATACGGATGACAGCAAAATGATGATTGATGATTTAAATCTGGCACATGAAATAGCTATTAAGGTTGAAAAGTTTGTACGTGAAGTGGTGATTCCATATGAGCGTGACCCACGGCGTGATCATCACAATTGTCCAACCGAAGAATTAGTTGTCGAACTGCGAGAGAAAGCGCGTGAGGCAGGGGTTCTTACGCCACATATTTTGCCTGATGGCACACATTTAAGTCAGCGTGGAACAGCGCAAGTTTTGATTAAAACGGGTTTGTCACCCTTAGGGCCTTTGGCTTGTCATACTGCTGCGCCTGACGAAGGCAATATGTATCTGTTAGGTCAAGTAGGTAGTGATTTTATCAAGCAAAAATTTCTAAAGCCTTTGGTAGAAGGGAATGTACGTTCTGCTTTTTTTATGACCGAACCCGCACAAGAAAATGGTGCAGGTTCTGATCCATCTATGATGCAAACGCTTTGTTGGAAAGAGGGTGATGAATGGGTCATTCGTGGCCGAAAAGCCTTTATTACCGGTGCAGATGGTGCACAGATCGGCATCATTATGGCCAAGGCAGAACAAGGTGCTTGTATGTTTCTGGTCGAATTGCCGCATCCTGCGATCCAGATTGAGCAAGTACCGCGTACCATTGACAGCTCAATGCCAGGTGGGCATGCAACATTATGGATGAATGACTTGCGAGTGCCAGCACAACAAATGCTAGGTGAACCGGGTGAAGGTTTTAAATATGCGCAGGTTCGGCTTTCTCCAGCCCGTCTTTCGCATTGTATGCGCTGGTATGGTGCCTGTTTGCGTGCCAATGAAATTGCGACCGAATATGCCAATCAGCGTAAGGCATTTGGACAGTTGCTGATTGATCATGAAGGATGCAGCTTTATGCTGGCCGAAAACCTTATTGATCTAAAGCAGGTTGAACTCATGATTGATTGGTGTGCCTCGGTTTTAGATCAGGGTGAATTGGGTACATTTGAAAGTTCGATGGCAAAGGTATCGGTGAGTGAAACCTTAATGCGAGTGGCTGATCGTTGTGTACAAGTGATGGGTGGCTCTGGTTTGACCGAGCAAACCATTGTCGAGCAAGTATTCCGTGAGATTCGAGCCTTTCGTATTTATGACGGTCCGACCGAAGTACATAAGTGGTCAATTGCAAAGAAAATTAAGCGAGATTGGCTGAAACGAAACAAGCAACAGCAGCAAGGAGGCTGAGTGATGACGAGTTTAAATGCGCAAGCCAATACCGGGGTTTCTGCCGTAAGAGCAGGTATGGAACTGAATAAGCATGCTGTAATTGAATGGATGCAAGCTCATGTGATTGGTTTTTCAGGTGATATTGAAATTAGTCAGTTTAAAGGTGGTCAATCTGTTCCGACGTATCAAATCAAGACCCCTGATGCAAGTTATGTACTGCGTAAAAAGCCCAATGGTGCATTAAAGGGGGCACATGCGGTAGAGCGAGAAGCACGTATTCAAACTACTTTATATCAAACAGGTTTTCCTGTGGCTAAAATTCATGGACTCTGTACCGATACTTCGATTCTGGGAACTGAGTTTTACGTTATGGATAAAGTCGAAGGACGAATTTTTTGGGATGCATCTTTTGCAGAGGTATCTCTACAACAGCGTCCTTTATATTTTGATGCCATGAATCAAACTATTGCTAAATTACATAGCCTCGATCCCATTGCGTTGCAGCTTGAGGATTATGGTAAGTCTGGCAATTATTTTGAACGACAGATTGCACGTTGGTCAAAACAGTATCTTGATGACCCTGAAGCAGGGCACGATTCTAATATGGATATGCTGATTGAATGGTTACCGAAGCACATTCCAAAAGGGGATGAAACTCGCATCGTTCATGGTGATTTTCGCTGCGACAACATGATTTTTCATCCCACTGAACCCAAAATTTTGGCTGTTCTGGATTGGGAGTTATCAACATTAGGTCATCCCCTCGCTGATTTTGCCTACCACGCTATGATGTATCAAATGCCGCCCGACATTGTCGCGGGTCTGGCCGATACCGATATTGAAGCTATGAATATTCCGACAGAGCAAGAATATATAGAAAGTTACTGTGCACGCACAGGCCGACAGAGTATTTCACAATGGAAATTTTATGTCGCATTTAATTTTTTCCGCTTGGCGGCAATTTTTCATGGCATTAAAGGACGTGTCATTCGTGGATCTGCGGCCTCCATTCATGCCCAGGAACGTGCTAAAAGCTTCCCTATCTTGGCACGTCTCGCGCGTGAAGCAATGGAGGCCTGCCAATGAGTCAGCATCTTTTAGTTGAAGTAGAAAAAGGTGTGGCGTATTTAACTTTAAATCGTCCCCAGCAAGGCAATGCAATTGATTTGGCGCTTGCACAAGCGCTACTCCATGCTGCAATTCAATGTGATCAGGATCAAAGCATTCGCTGTGTTGTCCTTACAGGGGCTGGACGTTTTTTCTGTGCTGGAGGTGATATTACCGCATTCACCGAAGCTCAAGCACACATTCCTGCTTTTTTAAGTGAGCTTGCGGGTATTTTACATTTAGCCATTTCGCGATTTATGCGTATGAACAAGCCTTTATTGGTGGTGGTCAATGGGACTGCAGCAGGTGCTGGTATGAGTCTGGCGCTGATTGGGGATGTGGTTATTGCAGTTGAAAATGCACAATTTACACCATCTTATGGGGCGATTGGTTTAAGTCCAGACGCTGGATTGACATGGCATTTGCCTAAATTGGTCGGTTTACGCAAAGCCCAACAGATTTTAATGCTCAATCAAAAACTGAGCGCTGCTGAAGCAGATCAAATCGGTCTGATCAGTGAAGTGGTCACCACTGAGCAACTGCAAAAGCGTCAAACTGCTTTGATTGAGCAATTGCTGAATAGTTCCACACCTGCATTGTCGAATGTTAAACAACTGCTGCTCAATAGTCATCAAAATACCCCTGAAACGCACTTAGAGCTTGAAGCACGCAAAATTGCAGGGATTAGTCTGGGTGAGCCTGCCAAAGAGGGGCTTGCGGCATTTTTAGAAAAACGTATCCCACAATTTAATCAGGATAATTAAATATGAATATTGCCTATATTGTAGATGCAGTACGCACGGCAGGTGGTCGGCGCAACGGTAAACTGGCTAGCTGGCATCCTGTTGATATGGGTGCAGAAGTCATTAATGCTTTGTTGGATCGTACAGGTATTGATCCGAATATTATTGATGATGCGATTTTTGGATGTGTTACTCAGGCAGGTGAACAAACTTTTGCATTTGCCAGAAATATTGTACTTGCTTCCAAATTACCGATTCATGTACCTGGTGTCACAATTGATAGGCAATGCGGTAGCTCGCAACAAGCCGTGCAATTTGCTGCTCAAGCGATTTTATCAGGCATGCAGGATGTTGTGATTGCAGGTGGTGTCGAAAGTATGACGCGTACACCGATGTTGAGTAATGCGAGCTTACATGCTAAAGCTGGACTCCCCGCCGATCCTTTAAGCCCTCGAATTAAAGCGCGGTTTGCTGTTGATGAGTTTAGCCAATTTACAGGCGCTGAAATGATGGCCAAGAAATATGGCTTTAAGCGTGAGCAACTAGATCAATTTGCTTTATTGAGTCATCAACGTGCAATTCAAGCTACCGAAACGGGTGCTTTTGAAAATGAAATTATTGCACTTCAGACAGATGATGAAGTGCATCGTGTTGATGAAGGCATTCGTTTTGATGCCAATCTTGAATCTATCTCAGCAGTTAAACCCTTAGTGGAAAATGGTGTAGTGACAGCTGCAAATGCCAGTCAGATTTGTGATGGAGCAAGTGCTGTACTTATCGTCAGTGAACGTGCGCTTAAAGCGTATGGTCTAACTCCTAAAGCACGCCTAGTACATATGAGCGTTAGTGCAGGTGACCCAGTGATAATGCTGGAAGAGCCAATTTTTGCCACGCAAAAAGCTTTAAAAAAAGCGGGACTTAAAATTACTGATATTGATTTGTATGAAGTCAATGAAGCTTTTGCACCTGTGCCTCTGGCATGGTTACAAGCTTTGAATGCAAATCCTGAAGCGCTGAATATTCATGGGGGGGCAATTGCATTGGGGCATCCACTGGGCTCATCAGGAACCAAACTCATGACCACATTAATTCATGCATTACATAGAGAAGGTAAGCGTTATGGTCTGCAAACTATGTGTGAAGGTGGTGGTATGGCAAATGTCACTATTTTGGAGGCTTACTCATGAAACTGCAAACACGTGTTACCGAGTTGCTTGAAATTGAATATCCGATTATTCAAGGCGGGATGATGTGGGTTGGACGCGCTGAATTGGCCAGCGCAGTCTCCAATGCGGGAGGATTAGGAATTCTAACCGCATTAACGCAGCCAACGCCTGAGGATTTGGTAAAAGAAATTCAACGTTGTCGTGATCAAACTGACAAGCCTTTTGGGGTTAACTTAACTATATTACCTTCAGTCAATCCACCCCCATATGCTGAATATCGTCAAGCGATTATTGAAAGCGGAATCAAAATTGTAGAAACCGCAGGTGGAAAACCACAAGAACACATTCATGAGTTTAAAAAACATGGGATAAAAATTCTGCATAAATGTACATCGGTACGCCACGCAATCTCGGCTGAAAAAATGGGTGCAGATATTATTTCAATCGATGGATTTGAATGTGCGGGACATCCTGGTGAAGACGATGTACCCGGCTTAGTGTTGATTCCTGCTGCAGCCAATCAAATAACGATTCCAATGATTGCCAGTGGTGGGATTGCTGATGGTCGCGGGTTGGTGGCTGCTCTAGCTCTAGGAGCCGAAGGTATTAACATGGGTACACGTTTTTGTGCCACCAAAGAAGCGCCAATCCACGAAACGATTAAGCAATTTATTGTAAATAATGATGAGCGTTCAACCCATTTAATTTTCAGAAAATTTCACAATACTGGACGAGTTGCTAAAAATAGTGTGTCAGATCGTGTGGTCGAAATTTCAAGCCAGCTTAACAGTCAGTTTGAAGATATACGGGGTTATGTATCGGGTATTAAGGGTCGTCAAGCACTGGAAACTGGTGATTTGAATGCGGGTCTGATCTGGGCTGGGCAAGTACAGGGCTTGATTCAAGATATTCCGAGTTGTCATGAATTACTGCAACGCATTGTTAGTGATGCCAATCAGATTATTCGTGAGCGTCTTAACCAATTTATTTAAATTATCAATTAAAAAATCTAAGGAGAGTGGCAATGGAATACCACTTTATTCAGGTTGAAAAACAGCAACATTTAACAATTATTACTCTCAATCGTCCTGCAAGTTTTAATGCATTAAATGCATCTGCCCATGAGGAGTTGGCTCAAGCTTTTGATCAATTTCAAAATGATGATGAGCAATGGGTTGCGATTGTGACGGGTATGGGGGAAAAAGCGTTTTGTGCAGGTCATGATTTAAAACAACAAGCAGCAGGTGGTGGTCTGGTGACACCGCAATCAGGTTTTGCAGGTTTAACAGCACGTTTCGATTTAACTAAACCTGTCATTGCTGCTGTAAATGGCGTCGCAATGGGTGGTGGGTTTGAGCTGGCTTTAGCTTGCGACTTAATTATTGCATCTGAAAATGCTGTTTTTGCTTTGCCTGAGCCAAGAGTCGGTTTGGCTGCCTTGGCAGGTGGAATGCAACGTTTACCTCAAGTCATTGGGTTAAAAAGAAGTATGGGAATGTTATTTACAGGACGTCGGGTATCGGCAAAAGAAGGATTCGAGCTTGGTTTTGTCAATGAAGTAACCAGTGGATCTGTACTTGAAGCAGCGAAAAGATGGGCAAATGAAATCTTGGCATGTAGTCCACTAGCGATACGTGCTACCAAGCAAGCTGTGTTAAGAGGATTGGAGAGTTCGGTTGAACAAGCCATGCAGGAGCAATGGCAATATGATGCGATGCAACGCATGCTGAATTCAGAAGATGCCATTGAAGGGCCGAGAGCATTTGCCCAGAAACGTGTACCAGAATGGAAAGGACGTTAATTTTCAAATTAAAAATGTCACATGGAATGAGGATCAAAAGATGCATCCAATGGTTCATGCACAGAACACCCCAGATAAAGCTGCTTGCATCTTTGCCAGTACGCAACAGGTACTAAGCTATGCACAAATGAATGCATTGGCAAATCGCTGCGCACATTTATTTCGTCAACACGGCCTCAAACGTGGTGATGTTGTTTCAATATTGCTTGAAAACAGTATTGATATCTTTACGGTGGCGTGGGGAGCACAGCGTTCAGGACTTTATCTTACCGCGATTTCGTGTAAAACCTCCGCAAAAGATCTGGCTTATATTTTAGATAATTCAGATAGCAAGATATTGATTGTCTCAAAATCATTGGTCGATACCGCTTTAGAAGCACTCAAACTGAGTCAGCTGGATTATGTCTATTTATATGCCACAGGACCAAAAACCTCAGTGGCTTCTTTCACACAGGCACTCAGCCAGTGTTCGGAAGGTGATATTACAGACCCAAGTCCAGGCGGAGATATGTTGTACTCCTCTGGTTCTACTGGTCGCCCTAAAGGTGTACGTCCGCCTTTACCTGAAGGTGATTTGATGCAGCCAGTGCCACTGATGTCGATGGGACGTACTTTATACCAAATGGGTCAAGACACTTTGTATTTATCGACCTCACCGCTTTATCATGCTGCGCCGTTACGATGGGCCCTAGCTGTTCATCGTTTTGGTGGAACTGTTGTGATAATGGATAAGTTTGATGCAGAGCAAACACTCAATTTAATTGAGCAATATCAGATCAGTCATGCCACCTTTGTGCCGACACATTTCATTCGTTTACTTAACTTGCCAGAAACCAGACGTCTGAGTTTTAATTCATCCTCGCTCAAAGCTGTCATTCATGCAGCTGCACCATGTCCTGTACCAGTTAAGCAAGCAATGATTGAATGGTGGGGCCCACTTCTCCATGAATATTATTCAGGCACTGAACAATGTGGGATTACTGCATTGGATTCAGTTGAATGGCTCAATAAACCAGGCTCAGTGGGTAAAGCAGTACTAGGAAAAATTAAGATACTTGATGAACAGCAGAACGAACTGGCTGTGGGGCAAATTGGTGATATTTATTTTGCGGATGGCCCACAGTTTGAATACTACAAAGACGCTGAAAAAACTAAAACAGCCTATAGCAAGCAAGGTTGGGCCACATTGGGCGATATTGGCTGGATGGATGAAGATGGCTACTTATATCTGACCGATCGTAAAAACTTCATGATTATTTCGGGTGGAGTCAATATTTATCCTCAAGAAATCGAAAATCTATTAATAACACATCCTGATGTAAATGATGCCGCCGTTTTTGGTATTCCTGATGACGAAATGGGCGAAAAAGTGGTTGCGGTTGTTCAGCTCAAAGCCTGTATTTTGTCCAGTGCAGATGAAGCCCAGAAACTCAAACAATTTGTGCGTCAATCTTTAGGAAGCGTGAAATGCCCACAGGTTTTTGAGTTTAGTCAAAACTTTCCAAGAGAAGCGACGGGGAAAATACTGAAACGTAAACTGATTGAAGATTATAAAGTGTATTTGGCTTCTTCAACCCAGACTCGATATGACACAGGAGATGGCCATGCATGACGATATCGTGATTTTAAGCGCAGTGCGTACTCCAATCGGTGGATTTCTAGGCGAATTACAAAGTTTAACGGCCAGTGATTTAGGTAAATTCGTCATACAACAAGTCGTCAAACAAAGTTGCATCGATCCAAAGCAGGTTGATCAGGTAATCATGGGCTGTGTCCTTCCTGCTGGACAAGGGCAGGCACCAGCTCGACAAGCCGCATTAAAAGCACAATTACCTCCTTCCGTAGCCTGCACGACCATCAATAAAGTTTGTGGTTCGGGTATGCAAAGTTTAATTTTTGCAAAAAATCTAATTCAGACCGAACAAGCCAAAGTGGTCATTGCAGGCGGTATGGAAAGCATGTCCAATACACCTTATTTGCTCAATCGCGCTCGTTCAGGCTATCGCATGGGACATAACAAATTACTGGATCATATGTTTTTAGATGGTCTAGAAGATGCATATACTTCTGGTCGCCTCATGGGGAGTTTTGCCGAAGATAGTGCACAATATTATCAGTTTGACCGTGCACAGCAGGATGCCTTTGCCATTGATTCACTCCAACGTGCATGTGATGCGATCAAAACTGGTCAATTTGCTGCTGAAATTGTGCCAGTGACCGTGCAGCAAAAAACACAAGCACTCACGATTCATCAAGACGAACAACCGCTTAAAGCCAAACTAGACAAAATTCCACAATTTAAACCTGCTTTTCGCGCAGATGGAACCATTACTGCTGCGAATGCCAGTTCGATTTCAGATGGTGCAGCAGCACTTTTACTGACACGTGCAAGTTATGCTAAGGCTAAGGGATTTCAGCCTTTAGCACGCATTGTGGATCAGGCAGTGTATGCGGGTGAAACACATTTGTTTACCACCGCCTCCGTATTCGCGATTCAAAAATTGCTTCAACAGTGTAACTGGACGATTGACCAAGTCGATTTATTTGAAATCAATGAAGCATTTGCCATTGTTCCAATGATTGCCATGCATGAGCTAGATATTCCACATGAAAAACTCAATATTCATGGTGGTGCATGTGCCCTAGGACATCCACTTGGAACATCGGGTGCAAGAATCGTAGTAACACTGATCCATGCCCTTAAACAACATAAACTAAAACGCGGGATTGCGGCTATTTGTATCGGAGGTGGAGAAGCCTTAGCAATGGCAATTGAACTGATGTAAATCACTTTGGCTTAATCATTTATATTAATTATAGGGACAGCAGATGATTCTCAGCGAAGCACAACAACAAATCCGTGATATGACGCAACAATTTGCTCAGGAAAAAATAAAACCCCACTCTTCAGAATGGGACCGAACACGCCGATTTCCAATAGAGATGATTCAAGAAATGGGGCAATTAGGCCTGATGGGAATGCTTGTTCCAGAAGTATGGGGCGGATCTGATACAGGCTATGTGGCATATGCTAGTGCGATAGAAGCGATTGCTTCAGCAGATGGTGCTTGCTCAACTATCATGAGCGTCCACAACTCCGTCGTGTGTATGCCGATTTTAAAGTATGGTAGTGACCAGCAAAAACAACAATTTTTGATCCCTTTGGCACAAGGGGAAATGCTTGGTGCGTTTGCTCTGACCGAGCCACAAGCAGGGACAGATGCTAGCCATCTAAAAACCAGAGCAATTAAAAAAGGTGATGATTATATTATTACGGGTAGTAAGCACTTTATTACCTCAGCACAGCATGCTGATGTGGTGATTGTGTTTGCAGTGACAGATCCTGAGAAAGGTAAAAAAGGTATTAGTGCATTTCTTGTCCCTACAGATATTGCTGGTTATTCAGTACTACGACTTGAAGAAAAGATGGGACAGCATGCTTCAGATACAGGGCAAATCCAACTAGATCAGATACAGCTTTCCAAAGATTATTTGCTTGGTGAAGAGGGCGAGGGATATAAAATTGCATTGGATAATTTGGCTGGTGGACGCATCGGAATTGCCTCGCAATCCGTAGGAATGGCGCAGGCTTCCTTAGATGAAGCGGTACGATATGCGAAGGAACGTTATGCATTCGGTCAACCAATCATTAATCATCAGGCTGTAGCTTTTAGATTGGCGGATATGGCGACTCAAGTGGCGGTAGCACGACAAATGGTTTGGCATGCAGCAAGTTTACGAGAAGCTGGACAATCTGCTTTAGTGGAAGCATCAATGGCAAAACTGTTTGCCTCTGAAATGGCTGAGCGCGTTTGTTCAGGTGCTATTCAAACCTTGGGAGGATATGGTTACTTAAAAGATTTTCCTCTTGAGCAAATTTACCGGGATGTAAGAATTACGCAAATTTATGAAGGAACTGGTGATGTACAGCGGATGGTGATAGCTAGAGGCTTGTAAAGAAGTTACTCATCAAATGAAGCCGCTTTTATTTCAAATCTCAAGCTTATCCAGACAAATCAGGCGTATTTTAGCCTGATTTTTTTATTTAAAGGTTGAAAACACTTCAATTGTACTTAAATTTTTCTTCTTCTTTTTTTGATATTTAAGGGCGCAAAAAAGTGCAAATTTAGCCGTTAGATTGTGCATTGATTACTTAGGGCGGAACTTTATACTGCTAAATAAGGGCTTTAGGAATAAGCCTTAAACAGATGCTCAAGGCTTGAAATAACCAGTTATTTTCATACCAAGACACATAAAAAAGGTTAGCAATTTGCTCACCGAGATAATACGAAAAAGGAATAGGAAAGGAGAGGTTATGAAGGTTCAACATTGCCTATTATTAGGTTCATTATGTTCTACCATTTCAGTAAGCAGTTATGCTTTTGATATGTTGCCTGGTGATTTTACTTGGCTAGGAGATGGTACAAAAGTCGGTCTGGCTTACTTTGCTTATCAAGATGCCAGTACATTAAAAGTCGATGGGGTTGGTAAAATTCCACAATCCGATGCTCAGGTTTATGCTGGAATTTTACGCGCAGTAAGTTGGCAGGAAATCGCAGGTTATAAAACAGTCATACAAACATTTTTAACTTCGGGTTATGTCGACAAAGCAACGGTAGGTGGAATTGATCAACCTGATAATTCTGGTTTAGGTGATCTTAATTTTGGTTTTACTTTATATCCCACAGCCTCAAATGAACCCACAGGCACAACGATTGCATTAAGTGGTTACGTGACAGCACCGACAGGCGATTATGATGTTGGTAAGGTGAATATTGGTACAGGCACTTGGGTGCTTACGCCACAGATTGGTTTAATTCAAGGATTAGGCAAAGGGTTTCTAATTGATGCTGCTTATGATGTTGGATTTTATAAGACTAAAGATCACAATGGTTTTGAAGTTAAAACAGATCCATCCTCACAAGCACAGGCTTATTTGCGCTATCAGCCTAGTGCACAGACCAACTATGCGATTGGTTTTTCAAAGAAATTTGGTGGCAAACAGTTTCTAAACGATCAATACACAGGCATGAAAACGGATGTAACACAACTTCGTTTAACCACGACTCATGCATTTAAAAATGGTGTCATCGCTACAGGCATGTTGGCACGCGATGTACAGGTTGAAGGGGGCTTTAAAAATGATGTTTCCATGCTGTTACGTATTGGGAAAGCATTTTGAAACATAAAATCTCACAATAAAATAATGAATATTAAGGAGCAAGGAATGTCTCGAATTGATTTGAAAGATCCTGATTTATATCAGCAGCGCGTCCCTCATGATTTATTTGCGCAGCTTCGTAAAGAACAACCTGTTTACTGGAATGATGAAGTTGATGGTTCAGGTTTCTGGGCCGTGATGAAACATAAAGATATTTGTGAGGTATCTCGTAATCCTGCCGTATTTTCATCGGCTTATGAAAATGGTGGTCATCGTATTTTTAATGAAAATGAAGTCGGTCTGACAGGTGCAGGGGAATCTGCAGTTGGAATCCCGTTTATTTCGATTGACCCACCGCTTCACACTCAATATCGCAAAGCAATCATGCCAGCATTGTCACCAGCGCGACTTGGCGATATTGAAAATCGAATTCGTGAACGAGCCAAATTATTAATTGAACAAATTCCATTTGATCAGGAAGTGGATATTGTGCAGTTATTATCGGCACCGTTACCATTACTGACACTCGCAGAATTATTGGGCGTTAAACCAGATGTTTGGAAAGATCTTTATCACTGGACCAATGCTTTTGTCGGTGAAGATGATCCAGAATTTCGACAATCACCAGAAGCCATGCAGCAAACCATGATTGAGTTTATGGGCTTTTGTCAGGCATTGTTTGAAGAGCGACGTGCTCATCCAGGACACGATATTGCAACGTTGCTTGCAACGGTTCCTATTGATGGTAAAGCGCCTGTATTGCGGGATTTTATTGGAAATCTGATTTTAACATTGGTTGGTGGCAACGAAACTACTCGTAACTCTATGAGTCATACCATCGTCAATTTTTGCAAAAATCCAGAGCAATGGGACAAAATTAAACAAAATCCTGAACTACTTAAAACGGCAACAGCCGAGATGGTACGTCATGCTTCACCTGTATTGCATATGCGCCGTACAGCAACCCAAGACACCATGATTGGTGAGCAAAAAATTGCCAAGGGTGATAAAGTTGTTCTATGGTATTCCTCAGCAAATCGTGACGAAGATGTGTTTGAACGTCCTGACGAATTTGACGTTACACGTAAAGGATTTCAACATGTGGGATTCGGTTTTGGTCAGCATGTATGTGTCGGTTCACGTTTAGCTGAAATGCAACTGCGAGTCGTGTTCGAGTTGCTTGCAGAACGGGTAGAGCGTTTCGAATTAAAATCTGAACCAAGACGCTTTCGTTCTAATTTTTTAAATGGATTAAAGAATCTCAATGTGGTGCTTGTCGCCAAATGAGGAGATCATCATGCAAGGATTAGCACTTCGTAACGAAGATGTCGTCAGTCAAACTTTGGGTTGTCGCCCAGAAGTGAGTTATGTCAACAAACAAAGTGACTGGCAAATGATGCGTTGGCGTCAGTTCGTGGGTCACTATAATTTAGACGCATTGCCAGAGCCAATGCTGGTTGCTCATATTGGTGGTAAACAGCAGGTACATATGCGTGACGGTCAATGTTGGAGTCGTACAGGTTCTAAACCTAGTGATATGACCAATATGCCTGCACATGTTGCTTCTGGCTGGCTAGTGAATGGTGAATTAGATGTTGTCACCCTGACCTTACCACGCGCAATCCGAGATTTCGTTACAGACGTCCGTTTTGCATACAGAGATACGTTGGGTATTGCGTTGATTAGACAAATGCTGGCCAGTTTGTATGAAGCACAAAGTGTAGAACGTGATCAATATATTGATTTGCTGATGACCACTTTTGTCGCACATTTAAATCGTGCTGATACTCAACTGACGGATCAAATTCCAAGAACAAGTTGTTCTGCGCACAGATTGCATCATATTTTAAATATGATCCGTGAACATCCTGAGCAAGAGTTTAGTTTGGATATCCTTGCAAGTGAAATTGATTTAACGCCTGCCCATTTTTGTCGTATGTTCCGCGAGGCAACGGGGATTACTCCTCACCAATATATCTTGAAATGTCGTTTACAGCGGGCAGAGCATTTGTTGAATAATTCCGATCTATCTATTTCCATGGTGGCTGAGGCGTCAGGATTTAATTCACAATCACATTTTACCCGATTGTTTTTAAAAAAAATGGGGAAAAATCCGTCAGACTTAAGGCGACGGCTGCATTAGGAAATGAGTAATACAAGGTCAATCACGAGATACTAAACGACATGCTTTAGCCTTTAGTTTGACCTCTAATATTAATTTTATACACGAATTTTTAAAGGTTGCATTTGAGCAAACTCAAATGCACTTGAGAAATTCGTCCCAAAAAAATTAGGGACCCAACATGAATGCCAGATTTCAAGAACTTTTACCTGAATTGGCTTTGTATGCAGGCAGTAAAAAACTGGATGTTAATCAGACCTTTCAGGATATAAACCCCTGTGATGAAACCTTGATTGCACATATTCCAAAAGCATCTGTGGAAGATTTGAATGCGATTGTCGCAGTAGCGAAACAGGGATTAAATAGTACAGCCTGGCATGAGGTGGCGCCATTACAACGCGAAAATTTAATTCGACGTTTTGCCGATGCAATTGAAAAGGATAGCACTCGTTTGGCGCAATTAGAGTCGATAGATGCTGGCAAACCGATTTCAATCACACAAACAGTAGACATTCCCGCCGTAGTGGCTTGGCTTAAATATTATGCAGGTTGGGCCAGTAAAATTATGGGTAGCGCAGGTGAGCTAAGCAATGTTGCGGGTTCATTTCATGCGTATAGCCGTCGTCAACCTGTTGGGGTGGTGGCCGCAATCACGCCGTGGAATTTTCCAAGTGTTTTGTCAATGTGGAAAATTGCGCCTGCATTAGCAGCAGGCTGCTGCATTGTACTGAAACCTGCGTCAGACACACCCCTCACAGCTTTACGTTTGGCAGAAATTGCACGAGAGATTGGTTTTCCCGAAGGCGTTTTTAATGTCGTGACCGGTAACAGTGATATTGGTCAAGCTTTGGCTACTCATCCGGATATTGCTAAAGTTGCCTTTACAGGATCAACTCAAACAGGACGTTCTATTTTACAGGCCAGTATCGCCGATTTTAAACGTGTAACGCTAGAACTTGGCGGAAAGTCTCCAGTCATTTTGCATAAAGATGCAGATTTGGATAAAGCCATTCCAACCATTGCGATGGGCTGTTTTTTTAATACAGGACAAGTCTGTTATGCAGGAACACGTTTGTACGTGCATCATGACATTTATGATGAGGTGTTAGAGCGTTTAATAGCATTTACCAAAACCCTGAAAATAGGGTCTAGCGATGATCCAAATACGCAATTGGGGCCCGTAGTTAATGCTCGTCAACAGCACAGTATTCAAGAATTTTTGAATAAAGCAGAGCAACAGGGAATCGAGTCACTGGATTTATCCGCAATGACTTTACCCGAACAAGGTTTTTACGTTCGTCCAGCCATTTTAAAAAATGTTCCTGCACATGCCGCGATTATGAAAGAAGAAGTATTTGGGCCAGTACTTGCCACTGCAGCATATCAGAGTTTAGATGAAGCCATTCAACTGAGTAATGACAGCATTTATGGTTTGGCAGCACATCTTTGGACCCGAGATTTATCCATTGCCCATCAAGTTTCAGCAGCGCTGGATGCGGGTACCGTGTTTGTGAATTGTGCTTTATTGGCAGATCCGAACTTCCCATTTGGAGGCTTTAAGCAATCTGGAATAGGTCGTGAAAATGGACAGGAAGTTTTAGATGCATATCTGGAGTCTAAGTCTGTGATTATGGCTTTAAGTTAAAAAATTAAATGGATTAAGGGAATAATACAATGAAAATTACAGCAGCTGTGGCGCGTCAAGCGCATCAGGATTTTACTATTGAACAGGTTGAACTTGATGAGCCTAAAGATCATGAAGTCTTGGTCCGTATTGAAGGTGTGGGGTTATGTCATACCGACTTAGTCGCTCGTGATCGTTTAATTCCGATTCCACTCCCCGCAGTTCTTGGGCACGAAGGGGCAGGTGTGGTTGAAAAAATTGGTAAAGCAGTGACCAAAGTAGCCGTGGGTGATCATGTCTTAATGAGTTTTAACAGTTGTGGTGAATGCCCACGCTGTAAAGAACAGTTACCACCGTATTGTACTCAGTTTCCGCAGCTCAACTATGTCGGTGCGCGCCCAGATGGAAGCTCTACGCTAAAACAAAATGATCAGGCGGTATCGGGTTATTTCTTCGGACAATCTTCTTTTGCCAGTCATGCGCTTGCCAATGAACGTAACATTGTTAAGGTTGCTCAGGATTTACCGATCGAAATTTTAGGACCACTCGGTTGTGGTTTACAAACAGGTGCAGGAGGGGTGATGCGTTCACTGGCTTGCCCTCCAGGTTCGACTATTGCGATTTTTGGCGGGGGGCCTGTTGGTTTGGCAGCGGTGATGGGAGCCGTCATTCAACAGTGCGCAACCATTATTTTAGTTGAACCAATGGCTTCACGTCGTGAACTGGCCCTTGAGTTGGGTGCGCATCATGTGATTGATCCAGCACAGGGTAATATTACCGAACACATCCGCAATATCTTACCGCAAGGTGTCGATTTTGCATTTGAATCGAGTGGACGAGGTGAAGTGGTTGAAGCGGCACTGGCATCATTGGGCAGTCATGGTTTACTTGGACTAGTTGGAGTTCCGCCCAGTGTAGAAACGACACTCAATGTCAATCTGGTATCACTCATTACTTTTGGTCACCGTATTCATGGCATTATCGAAGGCGATAGTGATCTGGATACCTTCTTGCCAGAATTGATTGAACATTATCAAGCAGGCAGATTTCCTTTCGACAAACTTATCAAAAAGTATGCACTAAGTGAGATTAATCAGGCCATACAAGACCAGGCACAAGGCCGCTGTATAAAAGCGGTTCTCATTCCTGAACATGTCCATCATTAGAAAAAAAAAGGAGAGTTTTATGCCAACGATTGCCATTGTCACTCGTGAGGGTGAACGCACCTCGGTTACCGTTGAAAATCAACTTTCACTCATGGAGAACTTGCGAAATGCGGGAGTTGGGGATATTAGCGCTTTATGCGGTGGTTGTTGTTCTTGTGCTACTTGTCATGTGTACATTCTGGAGGGCTATGCTCATTTAAACCCATTGGGTGATGACGAAAATGACATGCTCGATAGTAGCTTATCACGCCGCGAATCTTCTCGTTTAGCCTGTCAGGTCATCATTGATGAACAATGTGATGATCTTGTAGTTGAAATTGCACCGGAGGAATAAATGTCAAATTACGATGTGATTATCGTGGGCACAGGGCACGCAGGCGCACAAGCGGCTGTTGCACTCAGACAACAAGGATTTACTGGATCAATTTTGATGATAGGTGAAGAGTTACATTTCCCTTATGAGCGACCACCATTATCAAAAGAGTATTTTTCTGGTGAAAAAACGTTTGAACGAATTTTGCTGCGTCCAGAACAGTTCTGGCAAGACAAAAAAATTGATCTAAAGCTTGGACAACGCGTGACTCAGATTGATGCTCAGTCACATCGTATTTTAACGCAGCAAAACTACGAATATCACTATAATAAATTGATTTGGGCCACGGGTGGAAAACCACGTCGGCTAAGTTGTGAAGGTGCGGCTTTAGAAGGTATTCATTATATTCGTAATCGTGAAGATGTAGATCGCATTAATCAGGAGCTAGATCGAGTTCAAAAATGTGTGATCATTGGTGGTGGATATATTGGTTTAGAAGCTGCCAGTGCATTACGCAAAATTAATAGAGATGTGACTTTGATTGAAGGACAGTCAAGAGTGTTGGCGCGTGTTGCAGGGCTCATAATATCTGATTTTTATCAGCAATATCATCAGAAAAAAGGAGTTAAACTTTATTTAGGGCAAGGAGTGGATTATCTAGAAGGTGATCAGGGGCGAGTGCATACGGTGATACTTGCCAATGGAACACGAATTGCTACGGATATGGTGATTGTTGGGATAGGGTTGAACCCTGAAGTGAATGTCTTAGTCGAGGCAGGTGCAGCTTTTAGTAATGGAATTGAAACGGATCGCCGTTGCCGAACTTCTCTGGTTGATATTTTTGCAATTGGTGATTGTGCTAATCATGAAAATATTTTTGCCGATGAACAGCGTATCAGACTCGAATCTGTACAAAATGCCAATGATCAAGCAATGATTGTCACCAAAGAAATCTTGGATAAAGGCGAAGACTACGCAGCTGTACCGTGGTTTTGGTCAAATCAGTATGATCTGAAACTACAAACGATTGGGCTTTCAATTGGCTATGACCAGGAGGTTGTACGTGGTGAACCAGCGTCAGGTTCATTTAGTGTTATTTATTTACGTGAGGGTAAAATCATTGCAATTGATTGTGTCAATCGACCCGCTGATTTTATACAAGGAAAGGCGATTATTCAGCAATCAATTTATATTCCAATAGAGCAATTAAGCGATCACAGCCAGGCGCTTAAAGATATGATATTGCGTTATAAAACTATATAACCATATATTTAAACCCTATCATAACCCGAATCGCGGATAAGAAATTGACTTGAAAAATAAGAGAACTAGAGCCATCAGTTGAGTTACCACACCAAACTCACAACTCTAGTCCTGATGTTCAATAGTACCGAATTATTCTGCGTAATTGATGATTTTTTTCTTAAATTTGAATCAACTTATTGGGAGTTTCTTAAACAAAACCGTGGTTCCCTAAGAATCAGAACTGCTCAACTTAAAATTTCAGAAATCTGCTTTATTGCCATTTGGTACAAATGCTCTCATTTCAATAATTTCAAAGCCTTTATCACTTGGTTAAAAGAAGACAAAAGCCATTTATTTAAGTACTTGCCTTGCTATCAAAGGATGATTCATCTGATCAAAAGGCATGAATTGGCACTGCATGCCCTACATGTGGCACTGATGAAAGGCCAAGGTACACAATATTTATGGATCGATTCAACCACTCTGCCAGTTTGTAAAAATCAACGTATTCAGCGTCATAAATCATTAGTCCAAATTGCATCACGTGGTAGAAGCTCAATGGGCTGGTTTTATGGCTGTAAATTACATATTGCGATGAATCAATTTGGTGAAATTGCCTGTTCTGCTTTATCGAATGGACATATTGCTGACATAAAAATGGTTGAGCAATTGGTTGCTGGCCTAAACGGAAAACTTTACGGGGATCGAGGTTACATCAGCCAAGAATTAAAAATTAGATTGAAAGATCGAGGTATTGATTTAATTACATATCATCGGAGGAATATGCAGGCTATTCAACTCTGTGTATCAGATAAATATCACCTAAGGCAACGCAATAAGATAGAAACATTATTCAGTTTATTGAAGGGGCAATACAATTTAGTGACGAGTAAAGCACGTAGTCTTCATGGATTTCTGAGTGGAATTTACGCCTCACTATGTGCATATCAATTAACCCATGGAAATAAGCCAACAATTCAAATTAAGTAATCATCGGCTTAAGCAGGATTCGGGTTAATTATGATTGCTGGTTTTTGTATTGGATTATTTGCATCATTTAGAGAAGAAGGTGATTTTTCAATTTCTTAAGCATTAATGATTAGTTTCATTGTTGGAATTGTGGTGAGTTTACTTATATTTTTAATTGAAATATTTGCAAATTATCTTGATAAAAAATAGTAATGCTGACAATCTTAATTGAAAGTCTTAGGTGCACAAAGATTTAAATCGTGCTGGTGATTTGTTTTTTAAGTTTGAACACGATCTCATCTAATCCCTATTGCTGGATTCACAAGGCTTTGAGCGAGTAACCAACAAAATCCCGAATGAAGTTGCGAAACAGACCCAAGATACGGTTGAATAATTTCATTTTTGCTGTATGCTAATTGCAACTAGAAAAATTAGACGGTTAGTTCAATCTTCTTTAAGTATCGTAGTTTTAGTCTTAATCCTTCGTTTTATAGATCTTAAGCTCAATTTGTTCAATTTTTACAGTTAAATAGTCATCTCGCATGACGCTCCACCCTTAAAATTTATAGGATAGATTATGTCTAACACAGCTACTGGTACCGTTAAATGGTTCAACGAAACTAAAGGTTTTGGTTTTATTCAACAAGATTCTGGTCCAGACGTATTTGCTCACTTCAAAGAAATCGCAACTGACGGTTTCAAAACTTTGCATGAAGGCCAGCGCGTTTCTTTCAACATCGTTGAAGGTAAAAAAGGCCCAAGCGCAGTGAACATCACTCCGCAATAAGGACATCTGTCCAAACAAGAGCACCTTCGGGTGCTTTTTGTTATTTAGAATGAAGTTTTAACTCGCTCGTAGGAGTGATCCAAACAAGATCAATTGAAATAATTATGCTACTCATAATTTAATTCACTATTGTGTAAATAAATAATCTTTGTTAGTTTGAAAAAAATCAAAAACAGCTCGGAAAGCTGATTTATACAAAATAAAAAGGAAGATAAACATGCAAACGGTTGAATCCGGTCTCAAACAGCCTCTTCATTCATCTCATGTAATGATCATTACTTTGGTCTTGTGTTTTATTTTTGCGATTATTGAAGGTTTTGATTTGCAGTCTATGGGTGTTGCCGCCCCACGTATGAAAGCAGAAATGCTGTTGTCGAGCGCCGAGATGGGTTGGATCTTCAGTGCTGCTGTTTTGGGGACTTTACCTGGTGCATTAATTGCAGGACGTATTGCCGATGTGATAGGTCGCAAAAAAGTGTTAATTGCCTGTGTCATTATTTTTGGTGCAATGTCTCTCATTACGCCTTTTATGCAGGAATATACAGCTTTATTAGCGATTCGCTTTCTGACTGGTATCGGCATGGGTGGCGCACTGCCAATTGTGATTACCATGGTGTCTGAGGCGGTTCCCGATAAACATAAGGCCACGGCAGTTAGTTCAATGTATTGTGGTATGCCAATTGGCGGTTTTTTGACTTCCGTAGTTGCACTAGGCCTAGATGCAGATCATCAATGGCGACATATTTTCTATCTGGGGGGCGGGGCGCCACTTCTTTTAGCCGTTGTTCTTTATTATTTTTTGCCTGAATCGAAAGCCTATCTGAAAAGCCATCAACGGCAAAGTACAAAATACAGTATGTCTGAGGTGTTATTTTCTCAAGGACGAACCCGCACCACCGCCAGTTTATGGATCAGTTTTTTTGGAACCTTACTGGTGCTGGCCTTGCTACAAAACTGGCTTCCTACACTGATTGCCGGTTTAGGATTAACTAAGCATCAAGCAAGTTATATTCAAATGGGATTTAATCTGGGAGGTTCTGTTGGGGTGTTAGTTCTGGGCCTGATGCTCGATCGTTTCAATAAAATTATGATTGCGATGTGCGCATATACCGGAATCTTCCTGTCATTGATTGGTTTGGCCTATTCGCATACGACTGTTGCCTTCACGCTCTCCGCCGCAGGGTGTGGTATGTTTGTTATTGGGTGTCAGTCGATTTTGTATACATTGGCTGCAACATATTACCCTACAGAAATGCGGGGGACTGGCGTTGGTGCGGCAGTGGCGTTAGGACGAGTTGGCGCATTTATCGGGCCACTTTTCGCAGGCTATTTACTGAGCGTTGGCCAAAGTGAAATCTTTGTAATTGCCTCCAGTATTCCCATGATTTTAATTGCTGCACTCTCCGTACTGTTTTTACTGTACCGACCAAATCATCAGCCAGTTACCGACACGGTGGCATCTTCACTTAAATCTTCCTGATCGGCTAAACCTAAAGCTTGACTCATTCAGCGCCTCTTGTGCGCTGTTATGGTCTGTTATAGTGTATTCATCAAAAATTGTATCTACCAGTTTTCCTATGGTCTGCCACACTCTGAAGTGTCATATTCAATCAGGAGTGGACAGCATGAACTTTTTATTTCGTAAAAATAAAGCCTGGTTTGTTTTTTTTATCATTACATTTTACTCATTTCTGGGCTTTTTTATGGGTTATCTGATTTGGGAATATGCATTGAATTGAGTGCAAATTGTCGCTTAATCGACTGTGCGAGTTGTTGAAGTGCCTGCTCAATGGTGGCGTCAATTTCAAACGAACAGTTTAAGCGCAAATGATGCGCATGTTCGGGACGCTGATTAAATAAATAACCTGGCGCAATTCCAATCTGGTGCTGTAGAAGATCTTGGTACAACTGTTGACTGTCTAGCTGTTCTGGAAGAGCAATCCACAAAAAATATCCAGAAGGATAATAATGTATGTGGCAAGTCGCTGGTAGTCGCTGTGTCAGTATTTCGTAATATTGATCTTTAAGACGTTTTAAGTTGCTACGCAACTGCTTTAAATGTTTGTCGTAATAGCGTTGAGACAGATATTCGACCAATGTACTTTGAATCAGCGCATTCACAGAGATGGTGCTCATCAGTTGTAAATGCTGAATTTGCGCCGAGAATTGTGCAGCATACACCCAACCTACACGAAATCCTGCGCCTAATGTTTTAGAAAATGAACTACAGTGTATCACTCGATGATGTCGATCAAAGAATTTCATCGAGTGTGGTTTGTGTACGCCGTAATACAACTCCTCATAGACATCATCTTCAATCAAGTACACATCATGCTCGTATAGTAATGCTGCAAGCTGTGCCTTAATTTCATCACACACGGTAAAACCAATTGGATTCTGGCTATTGAGCATCAATAAACATACTTTTATAGGGTAGGTGATCAGTGCTTGCTTAAAAGCCTCTAGATCGAGTCCGTATTCAGGATGATCCGGTAATATGATCACATTTAAACCCAGATTTTCTGCGGCTTGCCAAGCACCATAAAAAATGGATTCTTGTAGCAAAATATAATCGCCTGCCTGAGTAAGCGCGCGTAGTGAAAGATTCAGTGCATCTAACCCACCCGAAGTGATCACGATATCTTCTGGGTCTGTCGGAATACCCTGCATGCAATAGCGCTGCGCTATGTATTTGCGTAATGCATAATTTCCTGGTGGAAGGCTTGGCATTTGCTGATAAGCCGCTTTATGTTTAGCTTGTCGAGCCAATGTATGCATCAGCTGCGCTGAATAAAGTAAACGGCTGTCAGGAAAGGCACTTCCAAATGGCACAATATGCTCAGACTGAATCGACTTTAAATAACGAAATACCCGTGAATTGATTTCGATATTGGTACTCTGAACCATGTTATGTGTGCCCGATGCAGGCACTGGAGGGACAGCAACAAAGTATCCAAGCTTTGATTTAGAATAAATTAACCCTTGAGCTTCGAGCTCCTGATAGGCATTTAAAACGGTCATTAAGCTAAATCCTGAAATTTGGACTTGCTGTCTAAGCGAGGGAAGTTTGTCATGGGCTTTCCATGTCCCTGTTTCGATCAATCGCTTTAAGCTCAGTGCCAGTTGTTTGGATTTTTGCATATGATGGTCATGTGATTTGTCTGGATGACTATAACAGATTGTGTATGGATGCTTAAACCAGCGTTTTTTACTTGGATAATTTGGAAGTGCTCAAATGGTTTCAGGCCTTAGGTAAATTTCAAAGATAAAATTATTTGTGTAACAAAAAATTTAAATGACATATTTATTACAGCATAAATAACTTCAAGATAATTGAATTTAAAGCGTTTTTTTATTTTATAAAGATATGATGATTTTAACTTAGTATTTTCAAGAATTCTTCGTCAGTTTGTAGCTAGTTTTGATAATGATTCTCAGGTATGTTCGCTTGAAATTTGATCATGGATGATCTGGTTTTATCGATAGATCAGCCCATCACATCAACCTCAATTCTACACGGATGAAACATGCGAATTGCTTCTATTTTGCTATTAGTTATTGTGCTTCTGACGTTATTGTTTTTTTATTTTCAACCATCTGAGACAGCTATCCCAATCAAGCAAAGTACTGCACAAGCTCAAGCAGGGCAGCTTGATCAGCCATCTCACCTAAATAATATCACTACTCAAGACGTGACATCTCATTCAGTTACTCAAGCAGAGCGGCAAGCATCCGACAGCGCGCCACTTGCCGATACCAAAAGTGATCTGAGCATTCAGCCCATAGATCCAGAAAAGGACCCGGGTAATCAAATTATTAAACCCTAACGTTTCTTCACCCAACAAAAATGGAATTAAACACATGCATAAGTACATGCTATTCATTGTAAGTATTGGATTGGGAATAACATCAGCGCACGCTCAGCTTTCATCTGAACAAGCTCGGGCGAAACTGTCTGCACAGGCACTACAAAAAGTTGCACAAGGTAAAATTAATCTGGATGCACTATTGAATAATGCATCCAATGATTTGATTGTCGAGACGAATCATGCACAGCCATTAACAAGCACATCCTTAATTACACAACTACATCAACAAAAACAGAATTTAAGACAACGTCTATACGTACTTGGCGGTGTGCAGTTAATGCGTGATTACAATGCATTGCCTTTGACTTTTTATCGAATTCAACAGCGTGATACTTTGGTAAAGTTGCTCAATGATCCAGAGGTCAAAGCGGTTTATCCGAATACAGCGTCTAAAACCATGGCCAATGAAAATCTGAATCTGATTGGCCAACCAGCAGTAAAATCTAAAGGCTATACTGGTCAGGGAACATCGGTGGCAATTTTAGATACTGGTGTAGATTATCGTTTAAATGATTTTGGAAACTGCACACGTGCCGGCACACCAGCCAGTTGTCGGGTCAGCTATGCTATGGATATGGCACCAGAAGACAATCAACTTGATGACAGTGAAAAACACGGCACCAATGTTGCAGCGATTGCTGCCACAGTCGCGGCAGACACCAAGATTATTGCTATGGATGTTTTTCGTGGCAAACTGGCGTATGACAGTGATATTGCAGCGGCATTAAACTGGGTGACCAACAATGCCAAAACCCTCAATATCAAGACTGCAAACATGAGTCTTGGGGGAGATTTAAATACTTCGACCTGTACAGGCTCATTATCAAAAAGCTTTCAAACGCTACGTGAAGCAGGTGTATTACCCGTCGTTGCGGCTGGAAATTCGGCTAAATCCAATGCCATTTCATATCCGGCCTGTTTACAGGGAGCAGTCAGTGTAGGAGCAGTGTACGACTCAAATATTGGCCGTGTCATGTATAGTTCATGTACCGATAGCAGTTCTTATGCAGATAAAGTCGCTTGTTTTAGTAACAGTTCTGCAAATTTAACATTACTTGCACCGGGTGTTCGAATTTCAGGTGGTGGCATTGTTATGAGCGGTACTTCTCAGGCAACACCGCATGTAGCGGCTGCACTGGCCATTATTCGAGCCAATAATGCCTTTGCAAATGATAGCCTCGACGAGAGCGTCAATCGACTCAAAAATAGTGGAACATTGGTGACCGATACTCGAAATGGTTTACGTTTTTCTCGTCTCAATCTGGCCGCAGCATTAAGTAGTTTAACAGGCACTCCAACGCAAAATAACACGGCAACGTTTGATCAGAACAACAGCACAGCTGCACCTGCGACACCAACAAAATGTACCAGAACATTATTTTTTACCAGTTGCCGCGGCTAGCTTGAATCATTGAACTGAGTGTGATCGCTCAAAATGCGTGGCGATCACATTTCCTTTTACTCAGCACTTATCGATGTGGATGACGCAAACTGATGCAAACGATTTTGTAATATTTGTGCCATTTGTGTGGCTAGTTCTGAGATAACGCCATCTTTTTCCCAGCGATAAAGCGATACCGCCATAGCGGGTGCTCGCCCAAAGACGCTGTATTCGCGAACATTGTATCCTTGTGTGGCTGCCACGGGCAAAAGCGAGATGCCTAATCCTGCTTCAATACCGACCAAAACACTGGCAAGGCTATTGCTTGAAAAAGCGACATACCAGTGTTTACGTTCACGTTCAATAAAATCAAACATTTCGTCGCGGTACAATCCACCTTGCGGAAAGGTTACCAAAGGAATGGGATCGGGCCATACTTGACTAAAATGCTGACTTTCAAACCAGGCAATTGCTTCTGGAAATGTTGCAAAATGATCTGCACTGGCCATCGGTTCCTTCACAACCACTATATCAAATTGTCCTGCGCGATAGCGTGTCATTAAATCACGACTTAATCCTGCCGTGACATCAAGCCGGATTGAACGGTGTGCTTCACTAAAGCTATGCAGTAATCTCGCCATTTCCGTATTCATAATATCTTCTGGTACTCCAATACGGATGGGAATACTGCCTGTGGTTGTGCTCAGTACATTTTGTGCTTCAAGTTGCAAGGCCAGAATACGTCTGGCGTATCCCAAAAGCGACTCGCCCGCTGTGGTCAGTTTTAAAGAACGGGACTGGCGCTCAATCAAAGGCTTACCGACAGCGTGTTCTAGCCGAGCCAGTTGCTGACTGATGGTCGATTGGGTCATATGCAGTTGATCTGCCGCCAAGGTAAAGCTTCCCGTTTCAACAATCGCCACAAATGCCCGAAGTAAACGAGGATCAAACATGTGGTGCTCCCAAATCGCTACAACGATCCTAAAAGTAAGTATTTATAATCTTAATGTATTCGATTAAATAATTTAATTTCTAAATATAAAAGATCATGTTTATGCTGAGTAATGAGAATGTACAGAACGGTTTTGCTGAGTAGTATAAGAAACAAGAATATCTAAAAACTTGAGGAACATTTGAGTGAATGTGGATCGTGAGTTTTTACGCCATTTGCCAAGCAATCGATGCAAATTTGTTATGTTCCTACTCGCCCAGAACATCTCCCAGAGATCTATGCGTACTGGCAATCCATTAACATACCCAATCAACAGTGAGTAAATCAGGTGACCAATCGAGCTTTATTGATGATAACAGTGGCTTTAGTGGGGTTAAATTTGCGGCCCTTTATGACCAGTATTGGCCCTGTGGTCAATCGGATTAAAGCCGATATGGGCCTTGGTTTACAAGGGATTGCACTGCTGACATTGGTTCCTATGCTGCTCATGGGGGTGATTGCGCTGCTGGGCCCGTGGATACACAACACTTTGGGTGAGCGAAAAGCCAGCCTGATAGCTTTAACTCTGATTTGTATAGGATGTGCGTCTCGATTTATCGCGCCGAATGGCTTATTACTGATTGGTACGGCAGGCGCAATTGGGCTGGGTGTTGCGATGTTGCAAGTGACATTTCCAAGCTTGATTAAACGAGAGTTTGCCGATCAGATGGGACCCATGATGGGGCTTTATTCTGCCATGCTCATGGGAGGCGGCGCGCTTGGCGCATTTTTAACGCCTCTGATCACAGCACAATATGGATCGTGGCAGTTTGGCCTTGCAATTTTTAGTGTTTCGGCACTGGTTGCGCTGCTTCTTGCGGCACGTTATTTAGCTCAGCCATCACAGCATAAGCTTCAATCAGCTTCGATTTCGCTGTTTTTATCACAACCGCGCACGTGGTTGCTGATTGTATGCTTTGGGCTGATTAACAGTGGTTATACCAGCATTGTGGCATGGCTGGCACCTGCTTACCAAGAATTGGGCTGGAGTGCTAAATCAAGCGGAAACCTCATGGCGATTTTAACGCTTTGCCAAGCCATTTCCGCTTTAGTTTTGCCTTATTTGGCCCGGAAAAATCAAGATCGTCGGCTATGGCTCAGTGCGGCACTGGTGATGCAAATTGTAGGTTTTGCTGGCTTGGTTTTTATTCCTCAGATGTTTGCCTATGTATGGGTAATGCTGATTGGCGCAGGTTTAGGAGGCTGTTTTGCACTGATGATGATTATTGTGCTGGATCACTTATCTGATCCAGTCATGGCAGGTCAGCTTTCTGCACTCATGCAAGGGGGCGGTTTTTTAATTGCCGCAATTGCGCCATGGTGGGTTGCCATTTTGCATGATATAACAGCGAGCTATACCACCGCTTGGATGCTACAGTTGTTCATGGTGATTGTGGTCACTACTTTGGTGTATAAATTTAATCCTCGCCATTATGCCGATGTAATCGATGTAGAGGGAAAAAGATGAATTTAAAGCGATGAAAAAGCTACAATCAAATAAAAATTCATATGTACAGTCTTGTATATACAATTAAAGCTAAATCACGCTAAAATATACGAGTAAATATTCTATGAGCCGGAACTGATGTCAAGACCTACCACACACAATGATCTGGAACTCTCGCTGGCACAAGACAGCCCTGTTCCGTTATATCTGCGTGTAAAGCACATGATTTCACAGCGTATTTATGACGGGACTTGGCCTGTAAACAAAAAGATTCCATCTGAAAGTGAATTGGTCAATTTGCTTGGCTGTAGCCGGATGACAGTAAATCGAGCACTTCGAGAGCTGACCACTGAAGGCTTACTGGTTCGTATTCAGGGCGTTGGGTCATTTGTTGCAGAAGGACAAGGGCGAACTGCGTTATTTCAGGTCAATAATATTGCTGAAGAAATATTGGCTCGAAATCATAAGCATCATGCCCAAGTACTGGTGCTTGAGAAAATTCAGGCTAATGCCGAACAAAGTGTGTTAATGCAAATTCGTGAAGGGCAGACACTGTTCCACTCGATCATTGTACATTTTGAAAATGATGTACCTGTCCAAATTGAAGATCGTCTAGTCGATCCGGTCATCATTCCTAATTATCTTGATCAAGACTTTCAAAACATTACACCTAATGCATATTTGATGTCTAAGGCCCCGGTAACTGAAGGTGAACACGTGGTCACTGCCATTCTCGCAACAGCACAGGAATGTAAATGGCTTAAAATTAATAAAACTGAACCGTGCCTGCTGATTCGGCGTCGTACATGGTCGAACAAGCAATTGGTTTCAAGCGCAAGATTGATTTATCCGGGCAGTCGCTATTTTCTGGAAGGTAAATTTACCCAATGATGAAACATCTTCTGGCCTCAGACTATAAAAAAATGCGCTGGAAGAATGGTTTGGGATATACGCTGGAATTGGCTCGAAGTGCTGGCGATGATCTGGCGCATTTTGAGTGGCGAATTTCCATGGCGGATGTTTCTGCATCTGGTGCATTTTCCAACTTTTTGGGAATGCAACGCATCTTGAGTGTATTAGAGGGTGCAGGGCTTTGTTTGAACATTGAGGGGATTGTCCATCAACTCAATAAGGGCCAAAGCATTTGCTTTTCTGGCGAGCGTAACGTATTTGCCGAATTGTTAAATGGGCCGGTTCGTGACTTTAATCTGATTTATAACCCAAATCTTTGGCAAGCGCAGCATGTACGCTTGGCTGCAAAGTCGGCGCAAACTCGTCATATTTCGGCAGATCTTATTTTTCTGTTTAATGCCTCGACCGAGCCTCAGGTACTACAAATAAATGGAAAATCCTGCCTGCTTCTGCATTATGAAAGTATACTTTTAGATCGGCAAGAAGCGGTAAAATCCATACTGACGATTTCTGGAATTTTTAAGAATTTGTGCATAATTGAATTAAGAAAGTAAATTTTTGAATGGATCAAAGCAACACATACAGCCCTAGGTTGTATGTGTTTTTTTATGGTGTATAAAAATTAAAACAATAAAAAACATTGTCTTATATATTAATTTCCACAATTTTTAAAAAAGCATCTTTTCATTAAAAAGGATTTGTGTAGTATATGGATGTATATACAAGTTAATACATCACTATACGGTGAAGTGAGATTAAATTTCACTTCAAACTCAAAGGAAGGAGTCCTCTTGTGACCACAGCAACAACCAAATTCCGTGATATCGAAATTCGTGCACCTCGCGGTACAAAGCTCAACACCAAAAGCTGGCTGACCGAAGCACCATTACGCATGCTGATGAACAATCTTGATCCAGATGTGGCAGAAAATCCGAAAGAACTGGTGGTTTACGGAGGGATTGGTCGTGCTGCACGAAACTGGGAATGTTTCGATAAAATTGTCGAAACCCTTAAAAATTTAGAAATTGATGAAACTTTATTGGTTCAATCGGGCAAGCCTGTCGGCGTGTTTAAAACCCATCAAGATGCGCCACGCGTCCTAATTGCAAATTCAAACCTTGTGCCGCACTGGGCCAATTGGGAACATTTTAATGATCTCGATGCCAAAGCCTTGGCAATGTACGGGCAAATGACAGCAGGCTCTTGGATCTACATTGGTAGCCAAGGAATTGTGCAGGGAACCTATGAAACTTTTGTAGAAGCTGGTCGTCAGCACTACAACGGCAATTTGAAAGGGCGCTGGGTATTGACCGCAGGTTTGGGGGGAATGGGCGGTGCTCAGCCACTTGCTGCAACGCTGGCAGGTGCTTGTTCTTTAAATATCGAGTGTCAGCAGGCGAGTATCGATTTTCGTTTACGCACACGCTATGTCGATGAGCAAGCAACAGATTTAGACGATGCACTGGCGCGTATTAAAAAATACACTCAAGAAGGTCAAGCTGTTTCTATTGCCTTGCATGGAAATGCAGCAGAGATTTTACCTGAACTGGTGCGCCGTGGAGTACGTCCAGATATGGTGACAGATCAGACCAGTGCACATGATCCGCTCAATGGTTATTTACCTGTAGGTTGGACATGGAATGAATACCGTGAGCGCTCTAAAATCGAGCCAGAGCAGGTGGTTCAAGCTGCTAAAAAATCGATGGCGCAGCACGTTCAAGCCATGCTTGATTTTAAGAATATGGGCATTCCAACCTTCGACTATGGCAATAATATTCGCCAAATGGCCAAAGAAGTGGGTGTAGAAAATGCATTCGATTTTCCAGGTTTTGTACCGGCCTATATTCGTCCACTTTTCTGTCGTGGAATAGGGCCATTCCGCTGGGCTGCACTTTCGGGAGACCCAGAAGATATCTATAAAACTGATGCGAAAGTGAAGGAGTTAATTCCTGACGATGCGCATTTACATCGCTGGTTAGATATGGCACGTGAGCGAATTAGCTTCCAAGGTTTACCTGCACGTATTTGCTGGGTCGGGTTGGGCCTGCGTGCCAAACTCGGATTGGCATTTAACGAAATGGTTCGTAGTGGTGAGTTGTCAGCACCAGTGGTCATTGGGCGTGATCATCTCGATTCTGGCTCGGTGGCAAGTCCAAACCGTGAAACCGAATCGATGAAAGATGGCTCTGATGCTGTATCGGACTGGCCACTTTTAAATGCACTACTGAACACAGCAGGTGGTGCGACATGGGTATCATTGCATCATGGTGGCGGTGTCGGAATGGGCTTTTCTCAGCATTCAGGTGTGGTGATTGTCTGTGATGGCACAGACGAAGCAGCAGCACGTATTGCACGAGTTTTAACGAATGACCCTGCAACTGGTGTAATGCGTCATGCCGATGCAGGCTATGAAATCGCAATTGATTGTGCCAAAGAGCAAGGATTAAACTTGCCAATGATCACGCAATAACTTGCTCAAATTGAGGTGATAGATGCTGATACCGAATCAGCATCTAAAATAAATATAGCGCAAACAGGACGCCAAACATGGAACTCTTACTTCAACCGGGCAAACTCACCCTCGCAGATTTACGCCAAGCTTATCATCAGCCGATTAAGGTAAAACTCGATGAGAGCGCATCTGCGGCGATCAATGCCAGTGTGGCCTGTGTCGAAAAAATCGTAAACGAAGGTCGCACGGCCTATGGCATTAATACAGGTTTTGGCTTACTCGCATCGACCAAAATTGCACCTGAAGATTTAGAAAAATTACAACGCTCATTGGTGCTGTCACATGCAGCAGGGGTGGGCGAACCACTCGATGATGCTATGGTGCGCTTAATTATGTTGCTTAAAGCCAATAGTTTAGCACGCGGTTTTTCAGGCATTCGCCGTAAAGTGATTGATGCACTGCTCGCGCTGATCAATGCGGAAGTCTACCCGCATATTCCCTTAAAAGGCTCTGTGGGAGCTTCGGGCGATTTGGCGCCACTGGCCCATATGTCGCTGGTATTACTTGGTGAAAGTAAAGCGCGCTATCAAGGACAGTGGATTTCAGCAGTTGAAGCCCTTAAAATAGCCGGCCTTGAGCCGATTTCACTGGCAGCTAAAGAAGGTCTGGCGCTGCTCAATGGAACACAGGCCTCTACTGCCTATGCCTTGCGCGGACTCTTTGAAGCAGAAGATCTCTTTGCAGCAGCAACCGTATGTGGTGGTTTAAGCGTTGAAGCCATGCTCGGATCACGCGCGCCGTTTGATGCAAGAATTCATGAGGTACGTGGTCAGCGCGGGCAAATTGATGTTGCAGCAGCATATCGTGACTTACTGACAGAGTCGAGTGAAATTGGGTTGTCGCACGAAGAGTGCAGTAAAGTTCAAGATCCGTATTCACTACGTTGTCAGCCGCAAGTAATGGGAGCGTGTCTGACGCAAATTCGTCAAGCAGCTGAAGTTCTTGAAATTGAAGCGAATGCAGTGTCTGACAATCCGCTGGTCTTTGCGGCAGAGGACGATGTGATTTCGGGAGGAAACTTCCATGCAGAGCCTGTGGCGATGGCTGCAGATAATTTGGCACTGGCAATTGCGGAAATAGGCTCGTTGTCAGAGCGTCGTATTTCCATGATGATGGATCGCCATATGTCACAGTTACCGCCTTTTCTGGTGGCCAATGGTGGTGTCAACTCTGGCTTTATGATTGCACAGGTGACAGCAGCTGCATTGGCAAGTGACAATAAAGCACTTGCACATCCTGCCAGTGTCGATAGTCTACCGACGTCTGCCAATCAGGAAGACCACGTATCCATGGCACCAAATGCCGGAAAACGCTTGTGGTATATGGCCGACAACGTACGTGGCATTCTGGCGGTAGAGTGGCTCGGGGCATGCCAAGGACTTGATTTCCGTGAGGGATTGAAAAGTTCACCAAAACTTGAGCGCGCGCGGCATTTATTGCGTGATCAAGTGCCTTATTACAGCGAAGATCGCTTTTTTGCACCTGATATCGAGCAAGCCAGCGCGCTACTCGCAAGCGGGTGCCTAAATGCGTTAATTCTTCCAAAATTATTGCCGAGTTTGTCTGAAGTGTGATCTATAAATCGGTCACATGGAGTGGCCGAATCTAACTGAATTTCCTCAAGGATTGGAGATTAAAATGTCACAACACTCCACATTACAGCGGGGGTTGAATACCCGTCATATCCGTTTTCTGGCCTTAGGCTCTGCCATTGGAACGGGTTTATTTTATGGTTCAGCAACAGCAATTAAAATGGCAGGCCCTTCGGTCATCTTGGCGTATATCATTGCCGGAATTGCAATTTATATCGTAATGCGGGCGCTGGGCGAAATGGCGGTACATAACCCAGTATCGGGTTCATTTAGTCATTATGCCTCGCAGTATATTGGGCCGCTCGCCGGCTTTACCACCGGCTGGACTTATGTGTTTGAGATGGTGATTGTGGCACTGGCCGATGTCACCGCATTTGGGATTTACATGGGGTTTTGGTACCCCGATGTACCGCGCTGGATCTGGATCATGTCATTGATCATGTTTCTGGGCGGGATTAACCTCATTCACGTTAAAGTATTTGGTGAGCTTGAGTTCTGGTTGTCAATTGTCAAGGTCACTGCCATTATCGCCATGATTGTGGGTGGTTTGGGCCTGATGCTTTACGGTTTTCATGCAGATCATTCGAGCTTTACACCGGGATTACAAAATCTCTGGATTCATGATGGCTTTATGCCAAACGGCATTGCAGGACTGATTGCCTGTTTGTCGGTGGTGGTGTTTGCTTTTGGAGGCATCGAGATTATTGGGATTACCGCAGGTGAATCACAAGATCCGAAAAAGACCCTGCCGAAAGCCATTAATGCAGTACCGGTACGTATTTTACTATTTTATGTGCTGACTATTTTTGTATTAATGTCGATCTTTCCATGGAACCAGATTGGCAGCCAGGGTAGTCCCTTTGTACAAATTTTTGAAAATTTGGGCATTGGTTCCGCTGCCACGATTTTAAATATAGTGGTGATCACCGCTGCAATTTCGGCCATTAACAGTGATGTATTTGGTGCAGGGCGTATGCTGTACGGCATGTCGAGTCGCGGACAAGCCCCTCAAATCTTTCAAAAGCTTTCTAAGAACGGCGTGCCATGGATGACCGTGGTCGTTATGGCGGGTGTGTTGCTGGTTGGCGTCATTTTAAATTATCTTATCCCTGAAAATGTATTCATCATTATTGCCTCGATTGCCACTTTCGCGACGGTGTGGGTATGGTTGATGATTTTGCTTTCACAAGTCGCGATGCGTCGCAAACTTTCTGCGGCTGAAATCAAAGCGCTCGATTTCCCAGTGATTGGCTGGCCAATTGCACCAGCCTTCGCAATCATATTTATGCTGTTTATTTTGGCGATGATGGGATATTTCCCAGACTCCCGACCTGCGATTTATGTGGGTGCCGGCTGGCTGATTTTACTCTGGATTGCTTACATGATTTGGGTGAAACCCAAGCAAGGTCATCTAGAAGAAGACACCCCAGCGCTTGAGCACCGTGCAGAAATGGAACGATAACACTTAAGCAGCATCCGTATCATGTGCGTGTGCTGCTTCAGGAAAAAACAATGAAAACGCTTTGGAAAAACTGTCACATGGCAACTATGCGTGACGGTCAATATTCAATCATAAAAAATGCGGCATTGATCAGTTCAGGTACACATATTGACTGGATTGGTCGAGAACAGGACTTGCCTGATATTACACATATACAGGTCTGTGACTTGCAAGGACGCTGGGTGACACCGGGACTCATTGACTGCCATACCCACAGTGTTTTTGGTGGCGATCGAAGTTTAGAGTTTGAGCAGCGTCTTGAAGGGGTGAGCTACGCCGAAATTGCAGCACAAGGAGGGGGGATTGCCAGCACTGTGCGTGCAACCCGCGCCGCCACTGAAGATGAATTACTGGCTTCGGGTCTCAAGCGCGTTCGTGCCCTGTTAAGAGACGGTGTGACCAGTATTGAGATTAAGTCGGGCTATGGGCTGGACTACACCAACGAACGAAAAATGCTGCGGGTGATTCGTCAAATTGCCAAGCAGCTCCCCATGACCGTGAAGAGTACCTGCCTTGCGGCACACGCCATGCCACCAGAATATAGCAGCACAGATCAAGATGCATATATCGATCATATCTGTAACGAGATGCTACCTAAGCTACATGCCGAAGGCCTGATCGATGCGGTAGATGCATTTTGTGAATATCTGGCTTTTACGCCAGCACAAGTGGAGCGCGTGTTTCAAACGGCGCAGCAGCTCAATCTGCCAGTCAAGCTTCATGCAGAACAGCTTTCTGCATTGGGGGGAGCCACACTGGCAGCACGTTATCAGGCACTTTCAGCAGATCATCTGGAGTATTTAACCGAGCAAGATGTGATTGCGATGGCAAAAAATAACACCGTTGCGGTTTTATTGCCTGGTGCTTTTTATTTCTTACGCGAAACAAAATATCCACCAGTGGCTTTGTTGCAGCAACATGGTGTGCCAATTGCCTTGTCGAGTGATCTAAACCCAGGAACATCGCCTGCGCTTTCTTTAAGACTGATGATGAACATGGGCAGCACCTTGTTTCGACTAACACCTGAACAGACACTGGCTGGTGTAACCCTACATGCCGCACAGGCTTTGGGTTTACAACATTCACACGGTAGTCTGGAAGTGGGTAAGGTGGCCGATTTTGTCGCCTGGGAGATCGAACACCCCTCAGAACTGACCTACTGGCTGGGCGGAGATTTGTCCAAGCGAATTATTCGTCATGGTCAGGAAATTGAATATTCAGTTTATGCATGAGGTAAAGGGAATGACAATTCACCCAAGCTTTCAGTGGAAAGGGCGTCACGATGGTGATGGCACAGCGCATTTACGCTTTCACCATCTTGTGGGGCAAAGCACGACGGCTACGTATACGCTGATCGGGTTTGCATCCGATGAAGGTGTACGACGAAATCATGGCCGGATGGGAGCGTCGCTTGCGCCAGATGCAATTCGCACTCAGTTCAGTAATTTGCCGGTTCATCAAAGTATTTCGATTTCAGATTGGGGCACGATTTACTGTGAAGATGCTGCACTTGAAGCTGCGCAGGAGCAACTTGCGACAGCAGTAGATGCATGTTTGCAACAGGGCAGTAAACCTGTGGTACTCGGTGGCGGTCACGAGGTGGCTTTTGGAAGTTTTTCTGGGTTATTTCGGCATGTCTTAAATCAAGATTTAAATAAAAAAGTTGGCGTCATTAACTTCGATGCTCACTTTGATTTGCGTGAAGCCACTCAAGTCACATCAGGTACGCCTTTTTACGATGCCGCAATGCTATCTGCACAACATGGTCAAGAGTTTCATTATTTATGCTTAGGCGTTGCCAAACATTCAAATACTCAAGCCTTATTTGAAACAGCCGAGCGGCTTCATTGCGACTATTTGTTCGATCATGAGCTAAATAGCAGCAATCTTGATGCGGTATTGCGAAAAATAGATACCTTTATAGCGCGTGTAGATGAGCTTTATATCACGATTGATCTCGATGTTTTTCATGCCAGCATCGCTCCGGGCGTAAGTGCACCGGCCGTTAAAGGAATCGATCTGGCTATTTTTGAACCCCTGCTGCAACGCATCAAGGCAAGCGGAAAAGTAAAAGTTTTGGACGTTGCAGAATGTAATCCAAATTTTGATCTCGATCATCGGACAGCGAAGCTTGCGGCGTACATTATTTATCTGTACATGACAGATTGAGGCGGTTTGCTGCAACGCAAAGTTGTTTACATTTAATGCGACATCTGGTGTCGTAAATACATCAAATGCATGTCTACACTGACCGGCGATTTTTTATAATAGCGCTATGGGCAATCGCAGATCAGGTAGACATGCATGACAGATCGTATTCGTGAAAAGCTGCAAATTCTTGCAGATGCAGCCAAGTATGACGTTTCATGTTCATCAAGCGGCAGTGATCGAAAAAACAAAGACAAAGGGTTGGGAAATACCGGATCGGGTATTTGCCATAGCTATACCGAAGACGGCCGCTGTGTCTCGCTCCTTAAAATTCTATTTAGCAATGTGTGTATTTATGACTGCTCTTATTGCGTATCCAGACGTTCAAATGATGTCAAACGAGCTGCATTTACAGTGCAAGAAGTGGTCGATCTGACTATTAATTTTTATCGTCGTAATTATATAGAAGGGTTATTTTTAAGTTCAGGAATTTTTAAGTCTGCCGATTACACCATGGAGCGAATGCTTCAAGTGGTCAAAAAATTACGTTTGGAAGAAAATTTCAACGGTTATATTCATTTAAAAACCATTCCGGGTGCTTCACCAGAGCTGATTACCGAGGCGGGGCTTTATGCCGACCGTATGAGTATTAATCTTGAAATGCCGACTGAAGCAGGTTTAAAACAATTTGCACCTGAGAAAAGCCACGCCGAAGTACAAAAAGATTTAGGCATTGTTCGAGACCGCTTAATTCAGTTTAAAGATGAACGCAAGCTGATTCGCTCTGTGCCAAAATTTGTACCTGCGGGTCAAACTACACAAATGGTGGTAGGTGCCTCAAATGAGACCGATTATGATGTCATGATGATGGCCGATCAGCATTATAAAGATTACAAGCTTAAACGGGTTTACTACTCAGGTTATATCCCAATTAATGATCAAGACAAGGCTTTGCCAGCGATTGGTTCTGCACCCCCGTTATTACGTGAAAATCGTTTGTATCAGTCTGATTGGCTGATGCGCTTTTATGGCTTTGCTGCCAATGAGATTGTCAATCCGCAGTTTCCTAATCTGGATTTGGAGGTCGATCCAAAGTTAAGCTGGGCACTTCGACATCCCGAATATTTTCCTGTCGATATCAATCGAGCAGACTATCAAATGATCCTACGAATTCCGGGCATTGGGGTACGTTCGGCCAAAAAAATTATTCAGGCGCGTCGTTTTGGTCCACTACGTACCGACCAACTTAAAAAAATGGGTGTAGCCTATAGCCGCGCGCAGCATTTTATGTTTTGTATCGACACGCCAGCCTATAAAAAAGAGCTACATCCGACACAGGTTCGACAGCAAATTCTGCAATCAGGTCAATCTAAATATACCAAGCAATTATCACCACAATTGGGGTTTGGCTTTTAGCGATGGTGATATATCAGTTTGATGGCACAATGACTGGGCTTTTATGCTGTATCTTTCGTGCATTTCAATTTAAAGAGTTTGAGGTGATGTTGGCGCTTGAACATCAGGCTCAAGACTCGTTGCTTGCCGAAACAATTGAGATTGCGAGCCATGAGGCACAGGCCAAACGCGTTTGGGAAGGTTTATGTCAAAAACTCTCAAATGAAGGCTTGAAACGCTTTTATTACAGCTATTTGTCTGAGCAACTACCGGCTTATCAGCATTTGTTTAATTTTGCCGTCTATGTCTTTCAAAGTCATATTTCGATTGAAAAAAATTATGGCAATCCAGATGTGTTAGGTGTTGCACAGTGGACCAAGCAAGTGGGACGTGAAAAACATCGTATGGAAGCATTTGTACGGTTTAAAAAAACCAAAGAAGGACTTTTTATCAGTCTGGTTCGTCCAGATTTTAATGTATTGCCGTTGATTCAACGACATTTTAAGGCCCGTTACCAAGATCAAGAGTGGCTGATTTACGATGAAAAACGCCACTACGGTATTTATTACGATTTAAATACCATTCATCAAGTCGAACTCAATGCGAGTACCATCGATAAAAATATCGACAATGGCTTTAGTCAGAATTTTGACCTTGAGCTGGATGAGCAGGAGATGCTCTACGACCAGCTCTGGAAAGACTACTTCAACAGCGTCAATATTCAGGCCCGTAAAAACATTAAATTGCATATTCAGTATGTGCCAAAGCGTTACTGGCGATATATGAATGAAAAGATCATCTAATGTTGTTTGAGGCCTGATTGATCATTTGCAGCTCAAGATTAAATAGGTCCGACCTGAAAAAATGACCCAACCCAGCTTGAAAAGGCCATCGCCAAAATGCCCCAAAGTGTAATCCGTAAGCTGCCTTTCCAAAGTGCTGTACCGGCAAAATAACTCGACAGTGCCCCCATGATTGCCAAAGAACATATACCAACAATCAACACCACGATCGACACCAAATGTTCAGGACTCAGCAAAATAGCCAGCATCGGGCAAAGTGCGCCCAATGAAAAAGACAAAGCCGATGAAAACGCGGCTTGAATAGGACGTGCCGCTGTTTGCTCAATAATACCAATTTCATCGCGCGCATGTGCTTCAAGTGCATCTTTCTCGGTTAACTGAATGGCAACTTCTTTGGCCAGTTCTGGGCTTAAGCCGCGGCGCATGTAAATGATGGTTAACTCTTCTAATTCAAGATGAGGATTCTTTTCAAGCTCTCTTGCCTCAAACTTCAAATCGGCATGCTCAATGTCCTTTTGCGACTGAACCGAGACATATTCACCTGCGGCCATGGACGTTGCACCCGATATCAAACCGGCCAGACAAGCAATAAACAAGGTATGAGAGCTTGCACCACTCGCGGCCATTCCCATGACTAAGCTGGTCACTGAAATAATCCCGTCGTTCGCCCCTAGCACAGAGGCACGTAGCCAACCGGTACGATGAATATAGTGATCTTCTGCATGATGCGAGTAGGTCATAGGCTTACCTGAATACATAAATCGATGAGATGAGTAAAACGGTTTATTCTTAGTTTTTACTTATTCAAAATAAAACAAACGCATATTTTTATTAAACGTTATCACAATATAGCAAGTCAGCTGTTTTTTCTATTTTATTTTATGGCATGACTTGAGTTCCGGTTTGAATGGGGTAAAGCTTCCAGAAAAACATAAATAGCCTTCTGAAAGCCAACAGATGAGTTAATTATTTTTAAATACTTCAATCGCCTCTGCACGACTGGCTTTTAAATCGACAATCGGTTTTGGATAGTTGAGCTTCGAGATTTGTTTACTCGCGTATGGCTCATGGATTTGAGTGTTATCCAAATGTTTGAGTTCGGGGAGCCATTCTCTAAGAAATTTCCCGTCTGGATCGAATTTTTCCGATTGGCTGACTGGATTAAAAATACGGAAATAGGGTGCGGCATCGGTGCCCGTCGAAGCACTCCATTGCCAGCCGCCATTATTGGCCGCAAAATCACCATCGATCAAATGTTGCATAAACCATTGTTCGCCTTTACGCCAATCGATCAGTAGGTTTTTGGTCAGAAACATCGCACAAATCATACGGACACGGTTATGCATCCAGCCTGTTGCCTTGAGCTGACGCATGGCGGCATCGACAATCGGAATGCCGGTTTGACCTTGTGTCCATGCTTCAAAATGCGCGTCATTGTCTTTCCATGGAATGGTTTTGGTTTGATCTTGAAAGGGCTGATGGCGCGACAGCTTTGGAAAGTCAAACATGAGTTGCTGATAAAACTCGCGCCAGAGTAACTCATTGAGCCAAACTTCCTGACCTTTATTTTCTAATAAAAACTGGCCCTGATGTTTTGCAAAAATTGCCTGTACACACTGACGAATAGACACCAGACCAATGGTCAAATACGGTGAAATACAACTGGTTCCTTCAGCGGCCGGATAGTCACGCAGCTCGTGATAGTGATTGATTTTATCTTTTATAAACGCTTCAAGACGCTTATGCGCTGCTTTTTCACCAACGGGCCAGAGGGCTTGGGTTTTTTTATCGATTTCGTCATAACCCAAGTCCGTCATGGAGGGAAGTTTTGAGTCATCTGCTTTGATTTTTGGTGCATCCGACTGAGCTTCGGGTTGCGGAAAGCATTGAGGAAGACTGATATTGAGCAGTTCGTAGCAGTTTTTCTTAAATGGCGTATACACCTGATAAGGCGCGTCACTTTTATTACGAATACTGCCTAAAGTGAATAGGGTTTTATCTTGATATAGTTTTAAATCTTTTTGAATGGCATTGAGTGCTGTTTGAGCCTGATGATCCCGCTCAAGTTCATTAATGCCTACTTCGACATTGGCATAAACATTTTCAATCTTGTAGTGCTCTACCAGCTTGAGTAGCTCGTCTGGAATAGCTTTCCATAATGGAATGGTTCGTACAATTAGCGGAATATTGAGTGCTGTTAAATCGTCTTTAAGCTGTGCAAGTTGACGTAAATAAAAATCGATTTTTATCGGCGCATCATCATGACGTTGCCATTGCTCAGGAGAGAAAATAACCAATGCAAGCGTTGTACCGGCCTGTGTTGCATGCCATAGCGCAGATTGATCGTTTAACCGAAGATCATTTCGAAACCAGATCAATTGATTCATCTGTAGACCTATTTAAAGTGTTTAAATTTATAAAGTGTGTGAAAGCGAATTGTCTTTAATCTTATAAGTAAAAAAGTGAGCGAGATGTGAAATGCTGTTTAATTTTAGTTCATGCTCTATTTTTATCATTTTTTGTGTGTTGGATGCATAAAAAAAGGTAAGACCGAAGTCTTACCTTTTATACTGGATATTTCCAGCTTAGTGGTGGTGACCACCTACACCGTGAACGTGTCCGTGATCTAACTCTTCTTGAGTTGCATCACGAATTTCAACGATTTCAACTTCAAACGTTAAATCTTGACCAGCAAGCGGGAAGTTGGCATCAACAACAATGTTGTCGCCTTCAACAGCTTTAACTGTAACGATCTGAACGCCGTCATCAGTTTGCGCTTGGAACTGCATGCCCGGTTGAATGTTTTCAACACCTTGGAACATTTGAGCTGGAACTTCTTGAACGAGATCAGGATTGTACTCGCCATAACCTTCAGCAGCTGGAACATTCACTGTAAATTTGTCACCAACAGCTTTACCTACAAGTGCATTTTCCAAACCTGGGATGATGTTACCTGCACCGTGCAAATAGGCAAGTGGTTCGCCTTGAGATTGGTCAAGGGTTTCACCTTCAGCATTCGTTAATTTGTAGTGGAATGAAACCACGTGGTTATTTGCAATAGCAGTCATGTTTGTTGATCCATTCAATCAATTTAAGTTCACATCATAAAGTGAAAAAGCAGATTTGTAGATTAAAAATCGCAAAATCTCACAAATTTCACATTTAAGCGTTCATTTTTTCTTAGTTGGAGACGATTTTTAGCTTTTCAATGCGATTTATCAAATTTTATTGAGTTTTCTGCTCAAAATGTCTTAATTCGAGTTGAAAATGGCATTTTTATTGAGGTTTTTGCAAAAATAAAGGCAGCCGAAGCTGCCTGAATATATCTGACGATTACAACTTAGTGCAGCGGATACAGCTTTGCTGTTTGCTGGTCATGCCCAAACAGATTAAACAAACCCTTTACCCACATAAAGAAACGTTCAAAGAAATTTGCTTCTTCGATATGCACTGTATCGTTAATCTGAATGCTGTGAATCAATTGGTTGTTTTGATAAATCTGAACCGTAGCCAAATTGATTGCTTTCATTAAAGGCGCGGTTAACTGTTGTTCATTCAGTTCTACATTAATACGCGTATTGGTGGTTTGTAAGGGTTCAATCCATTGCTTTTGACCGTTGGCCATTGGCGTAAACAAACGCTGAGAAATGTTATCAAAGTTGTTGAGATCAATTGGCTGTGCCAGATTGTAAAGCGATGTAGTCACAATGGTTGGCGTATGTGTTTCGACCTTAAACATTTTTAAGGTGGATTTCACAACAGGCAGCTCAGCAATCAATTGCTTGTTTTTGATCACTTCTTCATCACGGGTATAGGCGTAGGCCAAATTCATAAGTTTATTGGCCACTTCGGCACGTTTAAATGCATTTTTAGTGCCGAGTACCACCACAATCAGTCGACGCTCAGGCAAATCGACATTCATGGTTGGGCGCTTCGCAGTTAATGCCAAGTTAAATCCAGCAGCTTTGGTGTAACCTGTTTTTAGGCCGTCAGCAGTAGGGTCCATTTTAAGCGCCAGATTGGTCGCACGATGAAAGCGCTGCTGATAGCGAAAACTTGGAAGTTTCGAGTAATTTAAGTAATCGGGTGTTTCTTTGACAATTGCCTGTGCAAGCAGGCTCAAATCATGCGATGTAGAATAGTGATCGGTCATGGTGACACCCGCCGGGTTGGAAAAATGAGTATCTTTCATTCCCAGTGCGCGTGCTTCTTGATTCATACGTGCCACAAAGTTGGGGACGTTACCTGAAATTTTTTCACCTAGACTGACCGCAGCATCGTTGGCTGACATCACAATTAAACCGGCAAGCAATTGATCGATTGAAATCTGCTCACCCGGCTTGAGATACATTTGTGATTCATCCCACATCACCATATTGACCACAGGTGTTGCCGTGAGAATGTCATTTTTGTGGAGCTTTCCTGCTTTTAGCTCTTTTAAGGTAATGTAAGCCACCATCATTTTGGTTAAAGATGCTGGTGCCCGTTGTACATGGCTGTTGTGCTCGGCAATGATTTGACCAGATTGCGCATCCACAATACTCCATGCTTCTGCCTCAACACTCTCGGGTGCAATATTAAGCAAATTTGCATGTGCAACAGATGCACATAAAAGGCTAAATAAAGAAATAATGGTCAGTATCAGTCGCACGTGTTCACCTTAGGTTGCCATCCTCTAGCAGGAAATGCCAAAACACACGCATGCTATGCCTTTTTTAGGTTCAAGGCTAGTGACTTTTGCAGACAAATAAGACAACTACGCAAGACTTTGTAAAAAAATGCTAAGCTAAGATCATCTTGCTAATTCTTATGTAGAACTATGTTGCATTATCAAATCGAATTTGACGACTATCGTCAGCATCTCGTTCATGTCACCTTACGTTTTCTTGCAGACCCCAATCAGGAGTTATGGCTTCCAACTTGGATTCCGGGCAGTTACCTGATTCGTGAGTTTGCCAAACATGTTGAGTCGGTTCGTGCATACGATGAAGCGGGTCGTATTTTACAAATTAAAAAAGAGCAAAAAAACCGCTGGAGGCTCTTTAACAACGATCACGAGCTCATCACGGTTGAATATGATGTTTATGCTTTTGATCTGTCGGTGCGTGGGGCCTATGTTGATCAGACCCGTTTATACGTCAATCCAGCTTGTGTGTGTATGGGGCTTTCTAATCAAGAAGAAAAACCATGTGAAGTTGAGCTTTTTCTACCAGATGAGCTCAAACACTTTCAGTTGGCTACGGGTTTACCTGCAAAAAGCTTGGTGAGAGGGCGCTTTACACTCAAAGCCGAAAATTATGATCAGTTAATCGATAGTCCATTTGAATTGGCTGAACAGACGCGCTTTGAATTTGAAGCAGCAGGAATTCAGCATAAAATGGTGATTTCTGGTCAACACAATACCAATGTCGAGCGCCTAAAATCAGATTTAGAGAAAATCTGCGAGACTGAAATTGCAATTTTTGGCTCGGCACCTTTTAAAGATTACACCTTTATGACTATGGCCACTGGCAATAGTTATGGTGGTCTTGAGCACTGTAACAGTACCAGTTTAATTATTCCGCGTACCGATTTGCCACAGCCGAATGAAGCAGAAGAACCGTCTGAAGATTACCAGCGCTTTTTGGGCTTGTGCAGTCATGAGTATTTTCATTCGTGGCTGGTCAAATTTATCCGACCAGAAACTTTTGCCCAGTATAATTTGCATCAGGAAGGTTATACGTCATTGCTCTGGATTTTTGAAGGCTTTACATCGTATTACGATGATTTGGTCCTGCTCAGAAGTGGCGTCATTTCACAGGCATCGTATTTAAAATTACTCAAAGCACAGATCGACCGCTATTTACAAAATCCGGGAAGATTTGTTCAGACTGTGGCAGAGTCAAGTTTTGATGCATGGATCAAGTTTTATCGTCCAGATGAAAACTCCAACAATGCCGGTACCAGTTATTACAACAAGGGCTGCTTGGTTGCACTTTGTCTCGATTTAGGCCTGCGCTTACGTGGATCGAACCTCGATGCACTGCTACAAAAAATGTATGCCAATACACAAAATGGTGTTCAGGTGAATGAGCGGACCATTTTTGAATTGTGTGAACAGTTAACTGGTGATAACTGGCTTGAGCAGATTAATCATTTAATCAATACCACAGATGAATTGCCACTCGATCAGCTTTTACCAGAATTTGGTCTGAACTACAGCATTCAGCGCGACAAACAATTACCATTTGGTATGAAGTTGGCTGACAAACCAGAAGGTGTGTTGGTACAACAGGTAAACCGTAGTGCTGGTGCAGCCAAAGCAGGCCTTTCTGCGCAAGATGTGATTGTTGCGATTGATGGTTTAAAAGCGACTGAAAAGCTATTGGCACGTTATGCCAAGGCATCGGGTGAATATGTTGTACATGCGTTTCGTCGAGATGAGCTTATGACTTTTACAATAAGTGCCGATGCGCTTGAACTGCATGAAGTTCAGTTAACTGTTGAAGATCAAAATAAACTGGATAAATGGTTAAAATTCACTGCGCCATAAGCTTATAGAAGATAAACAAATAAAAACCGGTGACAATCACTGGTTTTTATTTGGGTGTGTTTTTTGTTGCGAGCATATGCATATCATGACAACAGCCCATAAAAAATATGAAAAATAAGAGTTTCAAACAGTTAAATTTCTCAATATGTGCAATTGAACCGATACAAAATCTGATAGTCGAACACTATTTTTTTTCGAAATGTGGATATCACTAGATATGACGTTGACTGAACAGTCGTGACAGCGGATACTCTCAGGGTTTTTATTTAAGCTAATCGGTTTCAGGGAGTGAATCTTGATCATCGCTCCTAAAAAAACTCAATCCAAAGCAGGAGATATATATGGCTGGTGGAAAGTCAACAATCATTTACACACTGACCGACGAGGCGCCGCTATTAGCGACTTACTCACTGCTGCCGATCATTGAGACTTTTACTAAGCCTGCAGGCATAGAAATTGCAAAAAGTGATATTTCTGTAGCTTCTCGCGTTCTTGCAGAATTCTCTGATTATTTAAGTGATGAGCAAAAAGTTCCAAACAACTTGGCTGAGTTGGGTCGTTTAACTCAAGATCCAGACACCAATATCATCAAATTGCCAAACATCAGTGCCTCTGTAGCACAGCTCACTGCATGTATTAAAGAGCTTCAATCTAAAGGTTTTGCGATTCCAAACTATCCTGAGAATCCAACAACTGAAGAAGAAAAAGAAATCAAGGCACGCTATGGCAAATGCTTAGGTTCAGCAGTAAACCCTGTACTTCGTGAAGGTAACTCAGACCGCCGTGCACCTGCAGCTGTAAAAAATTATGCGAAAAAACATCCACACTCAATGAGTGAGTGGAAGCAATGGTCGCAAACTCATGTTTCGCATATGGAAGAAGGTGACTTCTATCATGGCGAAAAATCGATGACACTTGACCGTGCGCGCAACGTTAAAATGGAGTTGATCACCAATCGTGGCGAAACGATTGTACTCAAACCAAAAGTAGCGTTGAAAGACGGTGAAATCATCGACTCAATGTTTATGAGCAAAAAAGCGCTGTGCGATTTCTATGAAAAGCAGCTCGATGATTGCCGCGAAGCAGGCATCTTGTTCTCTTTACACGTAAAAGCAACCATGATGAAGGTGTCTCACCCAATCGTGTTTGGTCACTGTGTGAAAATTTACTACAAAGACGCTTTTGAAAAACATGGCAAGCTGTTCGATGAGCTTGGCATTAATGTCAATAACGGTATGGCAGGTCTTTACGAAAAAATTGAAACATTGCCAACATCGTTACGTGAAGAAATCATTGAAGATCTTCATGCATGTCAAGAACACCGTCCAGCATTGGCAATGGTGGATTCTGCAAAAGGCATCACCAACTTCCATTCTCCAAACGACATCATTGTTGATGCATCTATGCCAGCCATGATTCGTGCAGGCGGTAAAATGTGGGGTGCCGATGGCAAGCAATACGATGCGAAAGCCGTTATGCCTGAATCAACATTTGCGCGTATTTACCAAGAAATGATTAATTTCTGTAAATGGCACGGTAATTTTGATCCGAAAACCATGGGAACAGTTCCTAACGTTGGTTTGATGGCTCAAAAAGCTGAAGAATACGGTTCGCACGACAAAACTTTTGAAATCCCTGAAGCGGGTATTGCCAACATTACCGATCTTGAAACGGGTGAAGTATTGTTGACGCAAAACGTTGAAGAAGGCGATATCTGGCGTATGTGTCAGGTAAAAGATGAACCGATTCGTGACTGGGTAAAACTTGCCGTTACACGTGCACGCAACTCAGGCATGCCTGCAATTTTCTGGCTCGACCCGTACCGTCCACACGAAAATGAGCTGATCAAAAAAGTTCAAAAGTATTTGAAAGAACACGACACAGAAGGTTTGGATATCCAAATCATGTCGCAAGTGCGTGCAATGCGTTATACGCTTGAGCGCGTTGTTCGCGGTTTAGATACTATTTCGGTCACTGGTAACATCTTGCGTGACTATCTCACCGATTTGTTCCCGATTATGGAATTGGGTACTTCTGCAAAAATGCTTTCAATTGTGCCGTTAATGGCCGGTGGTGGCATGTACGAAACAGGTGCGGGTGGTTCTGCACCGAAACACGTACAGCAGTTGGTAGAAGAAAACCACTTGCGTTGGGATTCACTGGGTGAGTTCTTGGCGTTGGCAGTTTCACTCGAAGAGTTGGGCATTAAAGAAGACAATGCGCGCGCTAAACTTCTTGCCAAGACACTTGACCAAGCAACGGGTAAATTACTCGATAACGGCAAGTCTCCATCGCGCCGCACAGGTGAAATTGATAACCGTGGCAGTCATTTCTACTTATCTTTATACTGGGCACAAGCACTTGCTGCACAAGACGAAGATGCTGAACTCAAAGCCAAGTTCGAACCACTTGCAAAACTATTAAGTGAAAACGAAGACAAAATCGTGGCTGAGCTTTCAGAAGTACAAGGCAAGTCAGTAGATATTGGTGGCTATTACGCGATTGATCCAGCTAAAGTGAATGCATTAATGCGTCCAAGCGAGACCTTTAATTCTGCGCTTTCAACAGTGGCTTAAAACACTTAAAAACTAAAAAAACCGATGCCTAGGCATCGGTTTTTTTATCTGTTCAAATTTTAAAAAGATTGCTTTTCTTGTACTCAGTTACCCCGATACGTCGAGTAACCGTAAGGGCTGATTAACAGTGGAATGTGATAATGTGGCAAAGAACCATCGATGACAAAGACCACGGGCACCTCTGGAAAAAAGCTACGCTGATTTTTTTGGCGAAACCATTCACCTGTTTTGAAGGTGACCCGATACACGCCTTTATCGAGGGTTTTATTTTCCGGATAAAGTGCCTCGATCCGACCGTTATCGTCGGTCGAGCCTGAGTTGATTTCGACCCATTTGTCATTTTGCTGTGCTTCTAGCACTACATTCACGTGTGCTGATGGTAGACCGGTATCTAAATTTAATACATGCACACTTAATGGGTTTTGTGCAAAAACAAATCCCGAAAAACCAAGTCCAATGAGAGGAAGCAGCTTTTTTATCATCTGATTGATCTCAATATTCAAATGGTTATGGTATCGATTCGGCATAAATTCGTGAAGTAAAAAATGTAACATCATAAAAAAAGGATGCCTAAGCATCCTGTTTTTTTAGCAGATTAACGTGCTCGGCGGCCACGACTCTTGGTGTTAGGTCTTGTGGTGCCGTTGGTCTTACGACGTGGCTTTTCACTTTCGTCCATTTGCCAAATACGAGTGGTACCTGATTTCTTTTTCGCAGGATCTTTTTTGTCGCCTTCTTTATTTTTTTGATGCAGCGGCTTGCCTCCTGTGCCACCCGGCTTTTTCACATAAGAACGCGAGCGAAATGGCTTGTCTTCAGGGACATCTTTGAAGTCTGGATAAAGTAACGGTTCAATTTCCTTTTGCTCACCCGGTTGTAGCCCCAAGCGCTCAAGATCAATTGAGCCAATTTTGGTTCGAATGAGGCGTAGTGTCGGGAAGCCTACTGTTGAGGTCATGCGACGAACCTGTCGGTTGCGGCCTTCACAAATCTGGATTTCTACCCAAGAGGTCGGAATACTGGCACGATAACGCACTGGCGGGTGACGTTCCCAGAGCCATTCAGGCTCAGAGACTTTAATGGCTTTCGCCGGAAGGGTCATGCCATCGGCTAGTTCAACACCCTTGCGCAGCTGTTCGAGTGCTTCTTCGGTAATATCACCATCTACCTGAACCAAATAAGTTTTGTACTTTTTATTGTTTGGATGAGTAATGTATTGGTTTAAACCACCATGATCGGTCAAAAACATCAGACCTTCGGAATCGAGGTCTAGACGTCCTGCAATTCGTAAATCTGGATCATTGATAAAACTTGATACGGTCGGATGCTTACTGTCTTCTCGAAACTGCGACAACACATCATATGGTTTGTTAAATACAACTATTTTCATAAAATTTACTGCTTAAATCTTTTGATGTGAAAAAGGTGAGGGAGACTTAAACTTGATCGCTCGATGCGGATGATTTAAGCACTCAGCCCATGGCTTCATGACATCGTTTAAGGGAGTGATCTAAATAACTCAGCCCCATGTCGATCTTTTTGTATGACCTGTGGCAGAGGAGAATACAAATCGAGTTGAGCACACGCGACTGATGATTTGCGTATAACCCTAGATTTGCTTAAATATTAATCGAGACCGTTCGCTGGCTTCAACCTTTGCGGGGTATTAGATGATTCAACTGACATAGGGTAACCAACCGATGTAGTGAGCTCAAAACCAATACATGGATGATAAGGCGATCAATCCTTGGCGCGTAGGTGTTTTGCTTCATGACCAAGATTATAGCGTGTGCCTGACGCAATTGCTATCTAGCAACCACATCGATGCCATAACATTCAAGATTTACAGATGGAATTGGGTAAAAAAACCACATAGTATAAGTCTTAAGATCAATCCGTAATATAATCTCGATGAAGAATTAAACAGGGTGGAGTTTAAATATCTAAATAAAAATTATATAGATAACATAATAATTTATATCAGATAATTGAAAATATTCTCCATACTATGCGGCTTTGATTGAATAAAAAAACTGGCGTGGTAGATTCACGCTATGGTCAAATAGTTGAAGTTAAACGTTTTAAATTAAATTAGGAGTAGAGGAATGAATTGGCCTCTAATCGTCAATATTCTTGTTTTTATCGCCGCTTTGCTGCTGCTTGCACAAACCAGAAAAACCAACTGGAGTTTGGCAAAAAAAGTACTGGCAGGTTTGCTGCTGGGTGTCGTATTCGGTCTGGGTTTGCATCTGATCTATGGCGGTGGAAATGTCATTCTTAAAGATTCGATTAGCTGGTTCAATATTGTGGGCAATGGTTATGTAAAATTGCTGCAAATGGTGGTAATGCCGCTGGTATTTGTTTCAATTTTAGGTGCAGTCACCAAGTTGCATGAAGCATCTGCACTGGGCAAGATTAGTTTTTATAGTATTGGAACCTTGCTGTTTACAACATTGATTGCAGCACTGGTGGGTGTTGGGGTCACCAATTTATTTGGCTTGTCTGCGCAAGGATTGGTTCAGGGTGCAGCCGAAACGGCTCGCTTAAGTGCAATTCAAACCGATTATGTGGGCAAACTGACCGATTTGACTGTGCCACAAATGGTACTGTCTTTTATTCCGAGTAATCCATTTGCAGAGCTGACAGGTGCAAATCCGACCTCAATTATTAGTGTGGTAATTTTTGCAGTCTTCTTGGGTATTGCGGCTATTCATTTAATTCGCGATGACCAAGCCAAAGGCGAACGTGTTTTGCATGCAATTCAGATCTTACAATCATGGGTGATGAAACTGGTCCGTTTGGTCATGATGCTAACACCTTATGGTGTATTTGCCTTAATCACCAAAGTCGTTGCCAGTTCGAACATTGCGGATATCCTCAATTTAGGTAGTTTCTTAATTGCTTCTTATCTTGGGCTGGGCATCATGTTTGTGGTGCATGCCATCTTGTTATTGTTTGTGGGTGTTTCCCCAGCAAAATTCTTTAAGAAAGTTGCACCTGTTTTAACCTTTGCCTTTACCAGCCGTTCCAGTGCTGCAAGTATTCCGCTCAATATCGAAGCCCAGACACGTCGTTTGGGGGTTCCAGAGTCAATTGCGAGTTTTTCTGCTTCTTTTGGTGCCACAATTGGTCAAAATGGTTGTGCCGGTTTGTATCCAGCCATGTTGGCAGTGATGGTGGCGCCAACGGTTGGCATTAACACGCTCGATCCAGTTTGGATTGCAACCTTGGTGGGTATAGTCACGCTCAGCTCAATTGGAGTGGCGGGTGTGGGTGGTGGTGCAACGTTTGCTGCCTTAATTGTACTACCAGCGATGGGCTTGCCTGTAACACTGGTGGCACTGCTGGTTTCGATTGAACCGCTGATCGATATGGGGCGTACTGCCTTAAATGTAAATGGTTCAATGACAGCCGGCATGGTGACCAGTCAGATTTTAAAACAGACCGATAAAGATGTATTTGATCGTGACGATGTCATGCTCGATCAGTCTTAAATTCAATTCAAAAAGCTCTAGATTGTTCTAGAGCTTTTTTCTGTGCTGGTTTTTTTTTAAATACTGTATCTGTTATTTTTCTTCCTAATTGCGAAAATAGACTAAAACGAACAAGAGATGATATTCATGAAAATGTACCAAGTTGATGCATTTACACAGCATCTTTTTAAAGGAAATCCTGCTGCGGTCATTATTCGAGAAGACTGGCTTTCAGACAGCCTCATGCAATCTATCGCACTTGAAAACAATTTGTCTGAAACTGCTTTTGTAAAAGTTTTGGATCATCAGAATTTTGAAATTCGTTGGTTTTCTCCAATCAGCGAAGTTGCATTTTGTGGGCATGCCACGCTGGCCAGTGCTTTTGTATTATTTAAAGATTACACCACAGCCAAAGCGCTCCAGTTTCACGTAAAAGATTTAGGCATTTTTATCGTATCGCAAGCACAAGATGGCAAGATTCAAATGAATTTTCCTGTTCGACCAGCGCAGAAACTTGACGATTACCCGGCTATCTTAGATGAAGCGCTTCAAAAGCCTTTTAAGGCTGTGTATCAAAATGCACAGGCTTATATTGTGGAATATGAAAGCGTGCAAGATGTACTCGATGAAGTGCCAGATTTTTCAAAGTTAAAAACGCTTGGGAAAACCAGAACGGCCATTACGGCGTCTGATGCAACACTGGATTTACTCATCACTGCACCAGATACACAGCAATACGATTGTGTATCACGCTACTTTGCTCCAGCTATTGGAATAGATGAAGATCCGGTCACCGGTTCGATTCATACCGCCGTAGCGCCGCTTTGGGCCGAGCGTCTGGGGAAACAGGAATTGGTTGCTTATCAGGCATCGACACGTGGTGGAACATTGTATTGCCGAATTTTAGATGACCAGCGCATTGAAATTTCTGGATATGCGGTGCTGTACATGCAAAGTGACATTACACTCGACGATGCTCAGCACACTTAAGTGTTCCACTTTACAAGTTTTCGCCCGCATTTAAGTTCAGATTAAGCGTGAAAGCTACAAAAGATGTTACACTTTTTCCTAGAACCTGAGCATTTATCATGCGTATTTAAATCGGCTTGCACACTGAGAGATATGAAAATTTTTCCATCGTCGGAATATCGTGAAATTATTCAATATACCGGGTATTGGATTGTGGTTTCGATCCTGATCGGGGTCATCTCTGGGGTTTCGTCGAGTCTGATTTTTGCGTGTTTTGATCTGGCCAATAAAGTTCGCGGTGTTTATCCGTGGTTGATTTATTTTTTACCCTTTATTGGCCTGATGTTGGGCTATCTGTTTTATTACTATGGTACGCCCATCGAAAAGGGCACACACTTGCTCATCGATGAAATTCATCAGCCTAAAGCCTTTATTCCAAAACGCATGAGTCCACTGATATTTGTCAGTGCGATTCTCACTCAGATTTTTGGTGGATCGGCGGGGCGTGAGGCGCCTGCTGTTCAGCTTTCCGGTGCACTAACCGATCATCTTACCCAAGTCTTTAAAGTACCACATGACAATCGAAAGATCTTTCTGATTGCCAGTATTGGCTCTGGCTTTGCCGCAATTTTTGGCTTGCCATTGGCAGGTGCCATTTATGGGCTTGAAATTACCGCACTTGGAAAACTGCGATATTCGGCAGTTTTTCCATGTTTTGTGTCGGCAGTGATTGCATCACAAGTACCCGAGTTTTTTCATATTGTGCACCCGCATCAGTATTATGTGGTGGCGAGTTTTCCAAAACTCACCAGCGAAGTGATCATTAGCCTGATTGTTGCAGGTGTGGTTTTTGGCATTATTGCACGTATCTTTATTGCCTCGATTCATTTTGTCAGTCAGCGTTTGAATCGTCATATTACCTTCATGCCATTTCGACCCATGGTGGGGGGAATTCTCATCATGTTGATGACGCTCATGGTCGGTCAGCAAACCTTTAACGGTTTAGGCGTGCATAGCATGATTGCTTCGTTTTATCATGAGTTGCCTGTCACCGATTTTATTGGCAAGCTGATTTTCACCGCGACCACCTTGGGCTCAGGTTTTAAAGGTGGCGAAATCACGCCGTTGTTTTTTGTGGGCACAACATTAGGCAATGCTTTAGGGCAGTTTTTACCGCTACCTATCTCGCTCTTGGCGGGGCTGGGGCTGGTGAGTTTATTTGCAGGGGCGAGTAAAGCACCCTTGACTTCTATTATCTTAGCCATTGAACTTTTTGGTGTTGCGATTGCCGAGTACGCCGTGATTACCTGCTTATTGGCCTATTTGTTTTCAGGCAATTGTGGTTTGTATCGTCATCTTAATTTAAAGCTCCACGATGACTAGACCATACACTGGCTTTTGTTTCAAAAAATCACTATGAATAGCGCGGGACATTTTTTAGTATAGAGTCGATTTTTAATGATTCTTATTACGATATTTTTGGAACAATTATGTTAACGCGCTTTAAACAGCTTAGTTTTTCTTTTGTTTTACTGGGTTTTAGTACCCTCAGTTGGTCTCAAGCTGTTTTAGTGAAGTCACAACACAATATTGAAGAATATAAACTTGATAACGGCTTACGTGTTGTTTTGGCACCTAACGAAAAAGCAAATAAAGTATTTATCAACACCATTTACTTAACGGGTTCGTTGAATGATCCTAAAGGTAAAGGGGGGATGGCACATCTGCTAGAGCATTTGGCATTTAAAGGCACTCAAGATGTTCAAGGAGAAGCCTTTCAGCGCCGTCTGGATCAGTATACGCTCTCCACCAATGCGAGTACGGAGTATTACACTACACGTTACACCAATATTGTACGTGCAGATCAGCAGGCGCTGGATCAGGTGTTGTACTTGGAATCGCAGCGTATGAACAAACTGGTGCTGCAAGACAAGTATGTTCCCTCCGAGATTGAAATTGTAAAGCGCGAACGTGAAGTGCGTTTAGATCAACCTTTTGCAGTGTTGATTGATCAGATGTTTAAGGCATTTTACGGCAATCGGTATCTGGGCCGTTTGCCGATTGGAGATTTACCTGAATTAAAATCCATCAATATGCAGGAACTTGAGCAGTTCTATCGTACATGGTATGCACCGAATAATGCTGTCATGGTTATTTCGGGAAAGTTTGACAAATCTTCAATTCTTCAGACCATCGACAAAAACTTTGCTCAAATACCGTCTCGGGCTGTACCCGCACCTGTTCAGGTACCAGCATTAGATCCAGCGAAAATCCAGCCGCGACAATTTTTAGTCGAGAAGGGCAGTGATCTGGCTAAATATAATATTTATAGCAACAAGAGTGAGCCTAAATTACAATCTGCATTAGCCCTTGCACCACTTTTGTATACCATGCAGCCAAGTGGCAGTCTTTATAAAAGTATTGTCGAAAAGGGCACCGCAACCAATGTGGAAGCTGCAACATGGCTTGATCAAAATTTTAATTTGGTCTTTTTAGGTGCTGTGTATTCACCTTCGCAAAATGCCACGACCGTTGAGTCGGCATTGGCCAAGCAAGTGGAGCAGTTTAAGCCATTTGATGATATTGAGCTCAAGCGTGTCAAGCAACTGATGCAGACCCAGATCGATCTGATTCAAAAAGATCCGATTGCACTTGGGTCGCGTTTAAGTGACTACATTGCTTCTACGCGAGGTGATTGGGGGCGCTACTACCAAGATGTCGATGATGTAAAAAAACTGGATACCACCACGGTCAATCAGATATATCGTGAGTTTTTTACAGCCTCACATCGTGTGGTGGGAGACATCAAACCTACGCCTGAAAGCCAGAAAAAAGCCATGGCGCAGCAAGCCGCTTCAAGCGTGAAAAAAACGCTTGATCAGCAAACTGAGGCACCTGAACCGCTCAAAGATATTTCAGAATATCAGCGTGAAATTCAGCAGTTTACTCAGCGCTCAAAACAAGAAATTGAAAGCAACGAAAAGAAAATTGTGCGGGGTCAACTCAGCAACGGCATGCAGTACGCACTGTTTCCGACTGAAACCCGAGATGATCGAACCTACGCAACATTGTCGGTCGATTTTGGTACAGAACAATCTCTTTTTGGAAAAAGTGCAATACTTGATTTAACGTCTTACTTATTGCTACGTGGTTCTGAACAATACAACTTGCAGCAAGTAGCAGACAAATCGATTGAGGCTGGTGGTAGTGCGTCAGCCGCCATGTCGGATAATGGTATGGTGATTAATATTCAGGCCAATAAAGATCAATTTAATGATTTCTTTCATTTTATAATTGAAATGATGAAAAAGCCGTCGTTTGAACAATCACAATTTGATCTGATTAAATCGCAAAGTTTGGCCAGTCTAGATCGTCCTTATACCGAGCCTGAAACGGTTGCTGCGCTCACTATGGCGCGCTTGGTTGAAACCTATCAACCTGGAGATTTACGCTACCATTTCGAACCTGAATTGGCTAAAACAGAAATTTCAAAAGCCACTCAAGCGCAAGTAAAAGCACTTTATGATCGCTTTTTTGCTATGAATCACGCACGTATTTCAGTCACTGGAGATTTCGATCCAGTGCGCATGAAACAGACGCTAAATCAGAATTTTGCAAACTGGAATAATCAAGAGCCTTATAAAAAACTGATGTCTGAATACACGGCTTATCCAGCGCAAAAAGTGCATGCTCTCTCTGAGCAACGTGAATTTGGTAACTACCAAGCACTGTTAACATTCCCTGTGGGTACAGAGCACCCCGATGCACCTGCAATGCTGGTTTTAGCGCAGATATTGGGTGATTCACAAATTTCATCGCGCTTGGCCGTTGCTTTACGTGAAAAAAATGCCTTGGTATATGGCTTTGGAAGTGATGTGGATCTCGATCCAGACCTGAACAATGGCGTATTGAGCATTAGCGCAAACTACACAGCGGGCAAGGCCGATCAGCTTTCATCGCTAATTCATGAAGTGCTGCAAGAAATGATTCAAAAGGGTGTAACAGATCAGGAAGTTGCGGCAGCAAAAGCCAATATCATGAAAAAACGTGTCACTTCACTTGAGGATGAGCGTAATATTCACCGAATGCTCAATGGGCAAATGGAATATAAAAAGACCTTAAAAGATCGCCTGAAACGTGATCAAGAGTATGCCACTATCACCAAAGCAGATGTAGATCGTGTGATTAAAAAATACATCCAGCTCGATCATTTGGTTGAAGTGATGGCCGACCAGTACGGTCAAGCACAGTCAGTTAAACGCTCTTAATTGAAACGGTATTAAAAAAAGCCCCATCTGGGGCTTTTTTTAATGATTGTGTTTGTGTGCGTGAAACTCTTCGTTTTTTCTAAAACGTAAGTAATTTTCGAACTGCTCACAATATTCGTCAAAGTTATCTTCAAGCATCATTTGGAATTGTTGCATCAGATACGTCATGATTTGCTCTTTGGCCTCACGCATTTCTTCGCCATCTTTAAAGTTATTTGCGGCAACCCAAGTATTAAAACGCGCAGTCGCAAATAACATTGCGGCACTGACTTGGCCACGTAGCTCAGCAGGGTCTGGCTTTTCACCTTTTTTAGGGCGGCAGAACTCATTGGCAAGCTTAATGAACTCATCCGCACGCTCAAAAAATACGGCATTTAAAGCCTCTTCTTCGGTGATATCAGCGGCATTAATCTTTTGAGACATGGTTTTTTCCAACACAAATGAGGCAAACATTATACGTGAAACCCTTGCAGAAACTAAACCTTTGTCATAGTCTTAAATAGCCTAAGCAGAGCACGAGATGATTAATGCAAGATGCCATAGCGGTTCAAAATCTCAAACAGGATATTCATCTGTTACGTCAGCATATCTGGCCACCTCAGTCGCTTGAGGTGGTGGACGGCTTACCCATTTATTATGGCTTACAAGCCGATGTTGAGCGTTATTACCAGCATTGGAAAGAACTTATTGAGCGTGCACAAAGTTTATTTCAGCCGTTTATGGAAGATGAAACAATCGATGCGATTCATTTACCGAGTCATTTGAATTTGCCGCTATTTTATTTTCATGTAGATCGCATCCGGATCAATAAAACCCGTGCCAAAGAATCAAAAACTTTTCGTGGTGTAGCGAGTTTGCAACAAAAGTGCGGTCATTTTGAACTGGATCAGGTACTGGCGATGCAGGAGTGGATCAATAGTGATGATACTGCGGCATTGGTGGCACATCGAGAATTTATCGATCTCAGAACCTATGTGTTTCAGCACGGGCAAAGCGACTATACCCGAACCCGATTTTATATGAATGGCATTGTACTCGGTGTAGAGCCGCACTTTAAACTGATCGATGCAAGAGACAAGCCGCGTAAACAGCGCAATGACAGTTATTCAGACCCCATTGCGGACAATGGTGTCTGGAAAATTTTTGGAAAGTATCGTTAGGTTTTGCTCAACAATCTGGCTCTATTTGGTCTTCCAAAAAGATGGTTGCTGACGAAAGCGCTCGAGTTGTTCACTTGCGTCTTTAATCAGTTGAGATTGTTGTCCGCGGCTCCATCCTACAGCAAACCAGTAGGTGGGGTCCTCAGTAGTCAGCGCTTCAAAGTAAGTTTCAGTCATATGCATATCATTATAATCCCCCAGAATTTCCTGAATGCTTTGCAGCTGACTCAAGTACTGGCTAACTCTTTTGCTCTTATAAAGACCTGAAACAAATTCAATGCTGTAACGTAATCGTTTGGCTCGCTTGCGTAGGCGGTGGCGTTGTTCGGTTTTCAATGAAGCAAACTTTGAGGCATCTTGAATAATTTTCTTGAGTAAGCGATCAAGTGTATCTGATGCTTGCTTTTTCAGATTTTTCTTCTTGCTTGATTTGTCATTATGAATACTAAACGCCAGCAATTGCAGTAGTAAACACACATGTTCAGGTTTTTCAAATGTTTGATACGCCTTGAGCTGACCGTATTTTTCTTTAGGAAGGCTCTTAAAGGGTGCACCCGATTCAACCAGTTTTGGCAAAATCTCATCGCGAAGGACATCTTGATCACGTGATACACCCAGTTCGCGCTGAAGATCGCCAAGAGCAGCTTCCCAACTGGTATCTACATCGCTCGACCAGCGACCAAATGTTTTTAACGCGCTTCGCATTCGACGAATGGCGACTCGTGCTTGATGAATGTGTTCAGGTGCTGCGATATCTTCAGCAATAAATGCAGCATTGGGGAGCAATTGTGCAAGTGCATTGCCAATCATTTGGCGCAGTGCCATATCGTTTGACATTTTTTTATCTAAAACCAGTGCCTTCGCTTTGGTGGCTGGCGAGGTTTTCTGATTGGTCGCGAGCAGATTGCCGCGTTCAGCTTTGCTTCTCACATCGAGCCAAAGTTTATATTTTTTCACCCACTCTTGTGTAAACAAGATCAACGTTTCGGCAGAGCCAGATTTAAGTTCAAATTCAACTTCACAGATTTTTTCAGCTCGCTCTGGTGTCGAAACTTCGCCATCATCCAGACAAATTTCAATATGCGTACCATCAACCTCAACCACGCGGTAGGTGCGCTGAACATCTGTTTTAAATTGCATGCAAAGCGTTTTCGCCTGATCGCCCAGTACAGCTTGAAGTCGTTGCATCACCTCTGGATAGGCTTGAAACAAACTTAGGTCAATTTCTGGCTCAGCATTCGACTTGCCTATTTTGACTTCACATTCAATGCGTTCAAGATGTGTTTTACCTGATGCTTTAAAGGTTTGCACCCATTCCTGACCTTCCAAGCGCAATCTTAAAGCTACATGCTGCTGTGCCAATAAACGATCAGGAGTATCGTAGTATTTCGCTTGTAGCCGAATTTTCTCTGCGGTCTTGGCCTTTAAGGCTTGTAAAACACTTTTTTTCTTATTTTCTGGAAGCTGAAATTTTAACTCGACTTCAATCATGATACACCTCCAACGCCTTGTTCATTCTCATCATGTCTTTAAATGAAGCATAGCACTAACGTGGCCATCTACGCTTGATGTTTGTATTGAATTCGCTCGTATCTTTTCACCTTAGATCTGCCACGCTTAGCACTACACTGTTGGCGTAAAACAGCATAAATTTCATCCGATTTTCTACATTTTTGTTTTGAAAAGGCGTATCTTGAATAAAAAAACTCAGGACACTACTCATGAATGCGCCAGTGAAGATGCACACGCCAGCTACGACTCAGCAACCCAACTTTCCCATTCGTAATTATTCCGAATTTTATCGTTTTTATCTCACCGAGCACCGTCATATGGTTAGCCGACGCCTGCATGTGGCAGGGAGTTCAATCGGATTGTATTTCTTTGCTAAAGCGATTCGTCAGCGCAAGCCGCGCTATGCACTTTATGGTTTGGTCTCAGGCTATGCCTGCGCATGGGTCGGGCATTTTGTATTTGAAAAGAATAAACCGGCGAGCTTTAAACAGCCACTGTATAGCTTTATTTCAGACTGGAAAATGTTTGCCGATGTACTCAGAGGGCAATTGAGCTTAAAACATCGTGATCATGACAAAATTCCCAGTTAAAAGTGTTGTACAGATTTTTTGATGAATTAAACGACTACGCAGTTACGAAATTTTGAGTTTTCTAGTTGATCTTTCATGTATTTCTTCTAATATCAAGATTATCTGTAGGGCTGGGATGCCTTGGCCTTTAGATTCAATAAAATAGGACATTTTTTGATGAAAAAATTAACAACAGCACTTTTACCACTTGCATTGATTGTTACAAGTTTTGGCGCACACGCAGCAACCTCAGATGGTAAATCATATGCTGTTTCGGCAGGTTGGGCGCACATTATGCCACAAGGCACTAAGCAAGGTGTCCAGTCGAATAGTAACTTTCCATTAATTCCATCAGGTTTTACAAGTAGTGCTGGTTTTGAGTTAGACAATGCAGACACAGCAGAATTCAAACTTGATTATTTGGTAAATGACAACGTAACCGTTGGTTTGATCTTGGGTGTGCCACCTAAAGTGGATATTCAAGGTAAAGGGAAACTGCTAGGGGATCGTTTAGACCTTGAGAGCTTTAGCAAAGTCGGTGATGTAAAAGTTTATAGCCCAGTATTGACAGGTAAATACACATTTGGCGATATCAACAATAAGTTCCGTCCATATGTGGGTGCGGGCTTTATGTATGCCAGCTTCCGTGATTTTAAATTGAATCCTGAAGTAAATGCTAAAATTGCGCTTCTTGGTGGTAGCATTCGCAGTGTAGATATTGATGACACAGTGGCACCAGTTGCTTTCGTTGGTGCAGATTACAATATTACGCCTAACTGGTTTGCAACGGCTTCTGTCAGCTATGTACACCTCAGCACGCATGCAAATCTCGATATCGTCAGCAATGCAACGAACGCAACTTTGGTTCAAGGTTCAAGCAAAATCGAAATTAACCCGATTGTGACTTATCTTGGTCTAGGTTACCGCTTCTAAGTCATCACGGCTTTAAAAAACCCCGAATCATTCGGGGTTTTTTATTACGAAAATACACGTATAAAAAAAATCAATGAAAGCAGATTTGCTATACTTTACAGGTCAGTACAGTTGAGAACGAAGTTCATGCGCGGTTTATACCTTATTACCAATGATGATCCGCTTGAGTTGTTATTGGATAAACTGGAAATTGCATTATCGACTGGTCATATCGCTATTTTGCAATACCGCCGAAAAAAGGTTGCCAAAACCGATCAATATTTTGAAGTAGAACAAATTAAAGTCTTGTGCGAAGCATATCATGTACCGTTTGTGATTAACGATGATCTTGATCTGGCGGTTCGCTATGGTCTGGGCGTACATCTGGGGCAATCTGATGGTGAAATTTCAGATGCTACACAGAAATTACCGCAAGGCGTGATTATTGGTCGTACTTGTCTGAACTCCTTGGCGCTTGCAGAAAAAGCCATTCAAGATGGTGCTACCTATGTGGCATTCGGTGCGATCTACGCCACCTCAACAAAGCCTGAAGCGGGCAATGTCGGTATTGAAGTGATTCGGCAGGCACGCCAGCAGTTTGATGTGCCAATTTGTGCCATTGGCGGCTTAACGGTTGAGAATGCGCAGGTGGTGATTGAGCAGGGGGCTGACCTGTGTGCGGTGATTAGTGATATATTAGGTCGACCCGTTCAGGATATTCCAGCGCGTATTCAAGCATGGGCTGCTTTATTTGCAGCGCCGTCATCTGCTGTAAATTCATAGTCAAATTTTATTAATCATCGAGAGTATTCATGCGTTTATCTCCAAAGCAAGTGCAATTGTTTGAGCAAGCCAGTAAACATATTCCAGGTGGAGTCAACTCGCCAGTTCGTGCGTTTAATGGCGTTGGCGGAACGCCTGTGTTTATTAAAAAAGCACAAGGTGCATATCTTTGGGATGAAGACGACAAGCGTTATGTCGATTATGTGGGTTCGTGGGGGCCAATGATCTTGGGTCACGCGCATCCAGATATTATTCAAGCCGTACAAACTGCGGCATTAGATGGTTTGAGCTTTGGTGCACCAACCGTACATGAAACCACTTTAGCTGATATTATTTGCGATATCATGCCGTCGATTGAAATGGTTCGTATGACCAACTCGGGTACAGAGGCGACCATGACGGCAATCCGTCTGGCACGTGGTTACACCGGACGTGACAAGATTGTTAAATTTGAAGGCTGTTACCACGGTCATTCCGATTCATTGTTGGTTAAGGCGGGTTCTGGTTTACTCACACTCGGTGAAGGTGAACCGACCTCAAAAGGTGTGCCAGTCGATTTTGCAAAGCATACCCTAACGCTTCCGTATAATAATATTGAAGCCTTAAAAGAATGTTTTGCCAAGTTTGGCCATGAAATTGCTGGAGTGATTGTTGAGCCTGTTGCTGGTAACATGAATCTGGTGACACCAATTGAGGGTTTCTTACAGGCGATTCGTGATGTCTGCGATCAATATGGCGCAGTATTTATTATCGATGAAGTCATGACGGGTTTTCGTGTTTCGCTGGGTGGTGCCCAAGCTGCATACAATGTTAAACCGGATTTAACCACTTTGGGTAAAATCATCGGTGCAGGTTTGCCTGTGGGTGCTTTCGGCGGAAAGCGTGAAATCATGGAATGTATCGCACCACTTGGTGGTGTGTACCAAGCGGGTACCTTGTCTGGTAATCCATTGGCCATGCGTGCCGGAATTGCCATGTTTAAGCATCTTCGTCAGCCAGATTTTTACAATAATCTGTTTAAAAAGCTTGAGAAACTGTTAAGTGGTTTACAGGCAGCGGCAGATGAGGCAGGCATTCCGTTTAAAACCCAGCAAGCCGGTGGTATGTTTGGTTTGTATTTTACAGATCAAGAAGATATCACCAGTTTCGATTCGATGCTGGCTTGCGACATTGGTGCATTCAAACAATTTTTCCACGGTATGCTTGAGCGTGGTGTAAATTTGGCGCCGTCTGCTTTTGAGGCTGGCTTTATCTCTGCTGCGCATAGCGATGAAGATATCGAATTTACACTTCAGGCTGCCAAAGAAACGTTTGCCGAAATGAAATAATTGATGTATCTAAAAAGCCCGGTTTCGGGCTTTTTTATTGGAGTAAACCTGATGAAAACGAAACATTACCTGACACTGAATGATGCCGAAATTCTGGTCGATGCCGCAATCAAATATGCACAAGAGCATCAGTTTAAGGTCAGTATTGCTATTGTCGATGATGCCGGTGCACTGTTGCTCATGAAGCGTATGGATGGAGCATCTGCACTCACGGCGGGTTTAAGCCTTGAAAAGGCCAAAGCTTCAGCTTTGAGCCGCCGTCCGACCAAAGCTTTTGAAGATCTGATTCGTAATGGTCAAATGGGCTTTTTAACAGTTGATACCTTTAAAGGCCAACTTGAAGGCGGTGAGCCGATTCTTTATTTGAACGATTTGGTGGGCGCGATTGGAATTTCTGGCGTAAAGTCTTATCAAGATGCTGAAATTGCACAATATGCAATTGCGCAATTACTTGCTCAGATAGAGAGCTAATGCTTGAAAGTCGCTAATCTGCTAAAATCAAGCGCTAATTTATGAAAAAGTTGCTGAAAAACGACAGATATGCATTGTATTTCCAAGCCAAGCTTTTTATTATTGCCGGCTGATTTTTACATCACCTCTGGAAGAAAACATTGAGTAATTTTCTCACTGATCACCTGATCCATCGCGATGAAGATTTCATGGTTGTCCATAAACCAGCAGGCATACTCAGTGTTCCGGGGAAAGGCGACGCATTATTCGATAGTTTACTCACGCGTTTAGTCGAAATCGAACCCAAAACATTACTTATTCATCGTCTAGATCGCGATACCTCCGGGATTTTGGTTTTTGCCTTGAATAAAGCGGCACAAAGTGCCATTTCAAAGCAGTTCCAGTCTCGTCAAACCGATAAAACTTATCAAGCTCTTGTGGTGGGTGAGCTTCACGGAAAAGGGCAGATCAATGTTCCCGTGGTGTATGATCCAGCACGTCCGCCATTGCATATTGCAGATCCAGATTTTAAAAAACCAGCGCTCACCGATTGGGAAGTGATGGAGCATCTGGAGATTGATGGCGTTGCGGTGACACGTGTGAAGCTCAAACCGATTACAGGGCGCTCGCATCAGCTGCGCGTACACATGCAATATCTGGGGCATCCGATTGTAGGCGATACCCTCTATGCAGAACTTGTGCATCAGCAATTGATGCCACGTTTGTGTCTGCATGCAGAGCAATTAAGTTTTTATCACCCAAAAACTGACGAGTTGATGAGCTTTCATTGTCCCGTTCCGTTTTAATGCGAAAACCCTACAACATTCGTTAAAAGTTCATTTTTTTTGATGAGCTTTATGTCAAAATACATTGCGTAAAGACTACACAAAACGACTGCCATTCATTTTTATGGCCAGCGTAAAATGTAGTGATAACTTGAGATAAAGGTGGAAAAATTGCAGCAGTTTGCTATTGGTCAACGTTGGTTGTCAGACACGGAAACTGAACTCGGCTTAGGTGTTTTAATTGATGTTGATGAGCGCTCTATCAGCATATTATTTCCTAAAAGTGATGAAACGCGTGTCTATGCACGCAACAATGCTCCTTTATCTCGGATTGTCTTCAATGTAAATGATGAAGTTCAAGACCAAGAAGGCGCCAAGTGGCAAGTCGAATCGATCGAAGATCGTAATGGTGTGTTGCGCTATAACGTGATGCGTACCCTTGCAAATGGCGAAGCAGAACGTAAAGCCTTAAACGAAACCCGTATTGGTGCTCACATTCAGCTTTCAAAACCACTCGATCGTTTACTGGCCAGCCAAATCGATTATAAAGAATGGTATGACCTGCGTATTGAAGCGTTGCGTTTACAAGCGCATATGCACAGCAGTCCATTGCGTGGTTTGATTGGTGCGCGAGTTGGGCTGATTCCGCATCAGCTTTATATTGCACATGAAGTGGGACAACGTTTTGCGCCGCGCGTATTACTGGCAGACGAAGTCGGCCTCGGTAAAACCATTGAAGCAGGCTTGATTATCCATCAGCAGTTAAAAACTGGTCGTGCCGAGCGTATCTTGATTTTGGTGCCAGATTCATTGCAGTATCAGTGGATGATTGAAATGCGCCGCCGTTTCAATTTGCAATTCTCATTGTTTGATCTGACCCGTACCGCTTCTATAAAAGAGCACGACCCAGAGCTTAATCCGTTCTTGACCGAGCAATGCATTATCGCCAGCGTCGATTTGATGATTGACCATGATGACCTCAGAGAACAGGCGCTTGAAGCTGGTTTTGATTTGTTGGTGGTCGATGAAGCACATCATCTGATGTGGAGCGAAGAAGAAGGGGGTAACGATCGTTACGACCTGATTGAAGAGCTTGCAGAGCAAACGCCGGGTGTCTTGTTACTCACCGCAACCCCTGAACAATTGGGTGTGGAAAGTCACTTCGCACGTTTGCGTTTATTAGATCCACAGCGCTTTAGCAGCTTAGACCGCTTCCTAGACGAAGAAGAGCAGTATCAACAAACCGCGAAAGTGGCTGAGGTATTGATGTCGGATGAGCCACTGGCTGAAGCGCATATTGGTGCAATTGAAAGCTTGCTCGGACATCGGATTGACGATATTCCAGAGCAACGCTACCGTGCCATTCATGAGTTACTCGACCGCCACGGAACTGGACGTATTTTGTTCCGTAATACCCGTGAAGCAATTCAGGGCTTTCCAGGGCGTGATTGCCAGCCTGCGGCATTGGAGGCACCAGCCGATTGGTCGCTCGACGGTAAATTACGTGAGCAAATGTGGCCTGAAGAAGGTCAGCTCGATGGTGCATGGATGCAAACCGATCCGCGTGTGCCATGGCTGATGGAGATCTTGAAAAAAGATTTAAAACACAAAAAAGTACTACTGATTGCACGTAGTGGCCCAGTGGTCGAAGCGCTAGAAAGTGCATTGCGCTTACATGCGGGTATTCGCACGGCAATGTTCCATGAAGGAATGAGCTTGCTTGAGCGCGATCAGGCGGCAGCGTATTTTGCTGAAGAAAGCTATGGTGCCCAGATTTTACTTTGCTCTGAAATTGGTTCTGAAGGTCGTAACTTCCAATTTGCCAGCGATTTGATTTTATTTGATTTACCGGCCAACCCAGATGTACTTGAGCAGCGTATTGGTCGTTTAGATCGAATTGGACAAGAAAACCGTATTCAGATTCATGTTCCTTATTTGATTGGAACAGCACAAGAACGCATGTTCCGCTGGTACAACGAAGCGCTCAATATTTTCAGTAGTATTTCGCCAACGGCACAAACCTTACAAGAAAACTTCATTGTGGACTTAAAAGAGTGTTTGCTGGCAGATTTAGGGCAAAAGTTTGAAGATTTGCTTGAAGAAGTGAATGTTCAGCGTCAGGCGCTTGAAAATGAATTGCAAGCTGGTCGAGATCGTTTACTTGAGTACAACTCATGTCGACCTGTTGTGGCACAAAAAATTGTTCAGGCACTCGAAGATTACGACGACAACACCACGCTCCCGATGTTTATGAAGCGTTTTATGTCGTCAACCAATATCGATTTTGATGAACAAAGTAACGGTACGGTGATTATTAAACCAACCGACCAGATGCAGGTACAAGGTCTGACCTTAGACGAAGATGGCATGACGGCAACCTTTTACCGTGACCAAGCGCAAATTCGTGAAGATGCACAGTATCTGACACTTGAGCATCCGTTTATCGAAAGCGTCATGGAAATGATCAATACGCAATCATTTGGTAGTACCAATGTGGCGTTGCTTAAATCGAATGCCTTGAAGCAAGGAACAATCTTGCTTGAAGTCTGGTTTAAAATAGACGTTGTGGCTCCTAAATCACTGAACTTGCAAGCGAGCCTACCAAAGCAATTGGTGCGCGTGCTGTTGAGTGAAACAGGACAAGACTTGTCTGAAAAAATTGATCCGGCTATTTTACGTCCGTATTTGCATCACCTCGATGGCAATAGCTGCCGTCAGGTTGTTAAGGCACGTCGTGATGTGATTGAGGAGCGTTATACGCAGGCACTTGGATCTGCCAAAGAAGAGTTGCCAAAACTCAAAGAGCAGGCCAAACAGCACTATAGCCAAAAATGGCAATACGAAATTGACCGTTTGACTTACTTGCAGCAATTCAATCCGAGCATTCGTCAAGACGAAATTGATCGACTGGTCAAACTGCAAAAAGAAGGAATTAGTTTGCTCGAAGAGATTTCGTTGACACCCAATGCGATTCAGGTGATGGTTGTAGTAAAACCATAAGCATCAACTAAAATGTTAGACAGTAAAAATGGGAGCAGATGCTCCCATTTTTTATACGACCCAAATTAGGTGGTTTGATCTTGCTCAATGTTGGCTTCGAGGAACCATAAATATTGGTCTAGATCTTCAAGCGCAGCATGAATGATGTCTTCAGAAATTGGATCTTTGATTTCTTCGATGGTATCACGTAGGTGGTTCGCCACTACGCCATAGCGATCTGCAAGTTCTTTCAAGTGATCTTGTACATCATGGATTTCAACTGGATACGCCTTAAGGTGCGACGTTTGGGAAACAGCTTGTGTGGTTCCGTAAGCGGTACCGCCAATCTGTACCGAACGTTCTGCAACGTTGTCTAGATGGGTAATGAGTGACGTTCTGAATGTATCAAGCATTTCGTGAACGGCAATAAAGTTACTGCCGCGCATGTTCCAGTGCGCTTGTTTGGTGATGAGAGAAAGGTCGATCAGGTTAGCCAGAATCTGGTTCAAGATTTTTACTGTAGATTCTTTAACCGCTGCATCTAGGTTGTTGCGGGTATATACTTTAAGTACTTTGCTTGTTGACTTAGCCATGAAAAACCTCTTTTTGTTATAAAGCATCAACCGACTCGAAAGTCGATTACGAAAAACACTTCATTAGGTTAATGGATAAATACGCGCTGAAATGTTTTGATTTTTAAAGTTTTTGTATAAGTTCGATAAATAAAGCGTCACATCCTGTGACATCACACTTAACGTATTTTGGCTTCATCGAGGTGTCTTGCACCTTCTAAAATCATGCGAATCATAATCATGGTTTGTTCAGCCATTGCTGTTCGTTCATCGATTGGTAAGTCAAGCACTTTGGCACCCATGGTAAACACCAGTTGGGTGATGGCACGTGACACAAGATCGGGGTGTGACAAACGGCTATGATTGAGCCGTTCAAGACGGATCAAGTCTTCTTGCAGTTCTTGCTGGAAAAAATTGAGCTGCCGCTCAACTGCTTCTTTATAAGATTTTGAGCCAGTATATGCTTCACGAAGCAGCAAGCTTAAATTGCCTTCATCTGCATCGAGCTGCTGAATAAACACCTCAACAGAGCTACGGATAATACTATTTTGCTTTGATGCTTGCAGGCGTGACTCACGAATGATCTGGCGCAACACCAGTCCGGCACGATTAATCAAATCGATTGCCAGTTCATCGATATCTCTAAAATGACGATAAAAACTATTGGGTGCAATGCCAGCTTCGCGTGCAACTTCTCTTAAGCTTAAAGACGATATACTTTTTTCGGGGCCAATTAAGTTCAGCGCGGCTTGAAATAACTCTTCTTTAGTGATGGTTGCCTTACGACCCACAGTACGAATTGGCGCTTTCTCAAAAATCTCGGGATTATGAGAAAGATTGTCGAGCACGTGAGAAAGAGAAGTTGACGCCATATTTTGCAAGAGTTTGGTAAGTTCATCTCATTATAACCACAGCAGCTTACGATTTGAAACGTAAATAAAAGGACAACTGTATATACAAATTTATATACAGGTGTATAATAATTAAAAAAGCGACACATCGAGTAGTATCAACATGCAATCTATCTCCAAGAGAAACACACTCTTACGCTCACTGACCGAATCAGTGTTCGACCCGCATGCGACTGATTTCTGGCTTCAAAAAATCAATCCTATCTGGTCTACACATCGTGCTCTTGCAAAAATTGTGCGTAAAGAGAACGTTGCAGCTGATACAGTGTCGTTGACACTCGAGCCAAACCGCCATGTGAATCTTGGCCAGCCAGGACAGCATCATCCTGTTCGCGTGAAGGTGCAGGGCCGTCTTTATGAGCGTAACTATAGTTTGACCGAGCGCGACAACACCCTTGTACTGACAGTAAAAAAAGTGGCTGATGGCATAGTAAGCCGCTGGTTGGTCGAGGATAGCCAGGTGGGGCAGGTGATCGAGCTGGGCCAACCTTTTGGTGACATGCTTATACCTGCTCAGTCACGCGTGGTGATGCTTGCAGCGGGAAGCGGTATTACCCCAATGTTGAGCTTGATTGAAGGTATGCAGGTCAAAAGTCAGCTTCAGCACACGCCAGTCGATTTGATGTACTGGGTAAAGCGACACGAAGATGCTGCATTCTTAAATGTATTTGAAGCATTGGCAGCACAATATCCATTATTTAAATTTCATGTATTTTATACCCAAGATCAGGAGCATGATTCGCGTTTAAATGTGACTCATCTTGCTGCAATTGATGATCTTGATCAATCGACAGTTTATGCATGTGGTCCTTCAGGATTTGTAGCAACAGCCGAAGACTTGTTTGGTCATGCACAGGTATTTATGAGCGAAGCATTCAGTATGAGTGCCATTGATACCAATGAAACAGGCTTTATCAATGTAACGCTCACTCAATCCAATAAGACCGTTGCTATTCCGAAAGGTCAGTCGATTCTGGCTGGGCTCGAACAGGCGAATGTGAAACCAACTTATGGTTGCCGTATGGGAATTTGCAACAAATGTGCGTGTCAAAAAGCCACAGGCGCCACCAAAAACTTGCTCAATGCCAGCGAAAATGCTGAGCCAAACAATTTGCTTAAAATTTGCGTAAATTCGGCAAAATCTGATCTTGTTATTGATCTTTAATGTGAGTACTCCCATGAATGCACCCGTTAAACTAGAATTTTTTAAAAATCCAAAAAACAGAGAATTAACTGCCGCTGAACTAGAGGCATTTGCGAAAGAACTTGACCAAATTAAACAAGATGTTTTGGATGATATTGGTGAAAAAGACGCACGTTATATCCGTCGCGTCTATTCCGCGATTCGTTACAGCAGTGTGCTCGGGCGTGCCTGTTTATTTGCAGGCTGGTTCCCACCAGCATGGATTTTAGGTACAGGCTTGCTAGGCTTTTCTAAAATTATGGAAAACATGGAACTCGGTCATAATGTCATGCATGGTCAATACGACTGGATGAATGACCCGAAATTCAATGGTCAGACATATGAATGGGACACTGTAGGTACAGCAGATAACTGGCGTCAGACGCATAATTTTAAGCATCATACATACACCAATATCAAAGGCATTGATGATGATATCGGTTATGGTTTATTGCGTTTATTCCCAGAGCAACGCTGGAAACCCGGCTTTTTGTTGCAACCGATTTATAGTATTCCGTTCTGCCTGTTGTTTCAGTGGGGCGTGGCCATTCAAAATCTTGAAATTGGTAAACTCATTTATAAGCGTAAAACGTGGAAACAGTTTGTCGAAGAATGGAAACCAACACAAAAGAAAATTGGCAAGCAATTGTTTAAAGACTATGTGTTTTTTCCATTGATTGCAGGCCCAGCGGCATTGCCAGTCTTTACAGGCAATCTGGTGGCAAACGGTATGCGAAATGTCTGGACTTTTAGTATTATTTTTTGTGGTCACTTCACTAAAGATGTAGAAGTATTTCCAAAAACAGTACTGAAAGACGAAAGCCGTGGTCACTGGTATATGCGTCAGATTCGTGGATCGTCTAATTTGACGGGTTCAGAAGCGTTTCATATTTTGACTGGGCACTTGAGCCACCAGATTGAACATCACTTATTTCCAGATATTCCGGCACGTCGTTATCGTCAGATGGCACCTAAAGTCGAGGCTGTATGTAAAAAGTATGGACTCAACTACAACAATGCTAGCCTGCTTAAACAATATGGTCAGGTATTGGGACGTATCGTGAAATACGCGTTTCCATTTAAAAAGTAATGGTTTACTCGTAAAAAAAAGCATGCCAGATCAATCTGGCATGCTTTTTTTGATTTAGAGTAATTACAGTGATTATTTCAATTGAATTGAACCATTGGCATTTACGGTAATTTTTGACTCTCCAGCGGCCACATCCTGAGCAGGTGCGGCTTCCGCATTTGAAAATTTGGCTAAGCTTGCACGCATCATCATCGGTTGTGGCACGTAATTACTGGTGTTCAAATTAAGACTAACAAGGTTATATCCTGATTTGTTCCATGCCTGACTCACCATTTGTGCACGTTGTTGAAAGCCCTTCGATGCTTCAATCATCAGCTCATTTTCAACTTTTTTACGTTGTTCATCGGAAACAGTGAAGTTGATCGATTCAGTTTGAAAGTTTTGCTGTAGTTCAGAAATCAGCTGACTGGTTGCCTTAAAGTCTTTGCTTTCAAGACGGATTTCGGCGCGCCCACGCCATTCTTTAAACTTACTGCTGTCGTTATCGTAAACTGGATACGTGGTTTGTGTGCCTGTTTCTACCTTAACTTGTGGATATTTACGCGCAATCGCTAAGCCTTGATTCATGGCTTGTGTAATTTGCGTAGAAAGTGCTGCCGGCTGTTTGTTACTACGTTCAATAAATAGCACGGCATGCATTTGATCATTTGAAACTTGGCGTGATGCATCTGACTGAATATTGATGACATTATAGTTTAAAGCCTCAGGTTCAGCCGCTGAAACATAACCCGAAATTGTTCCTGTAAGAAGCAAGGCTGAGAGTACTAAAGTACGCATATAAATTCCTTAAAATGTATGTTGTAAAAATTATTTTTTACTTAGAAAACATCTTAGTAATTAGTTTCATATTTTTTGAGAAGCTTTTGTGGTGAGTTTGTAATACTTTGCATCATTTTGCAATTTTAATTGATATAAATTCTATTTAAATACATAGGCTTAATGTTAGGGTTTATATCGAGAGTTCAAAAAAACACAAATCACACTCTAGATGAAAAAAAAAGCGGGTTTTCTTTAGGGTGTCACATAGTATGATGATAATTTAGGCAAGGAAAAACACGATCGTTTTTTTTGGACGAGTTATATGAAATTAAAGGCCAAAAGGTCTTTATTTTTATATAAAAAAGGGTATCATCGCCCTCCTAGTATCATAAAAGCAATCGCTGTTTTACTAGAATCCTACAAGCACCGAGTCAAAGGACCGCAAGTCACCAGACTTATTTCTTTCAACCCTTATCTGAGATGGTAATCCGATATGAGCGTTAATTCCGTAAATCCTGCCACCAATTCCACCAACGAATATTACCTGACTCGCCAAAGTCAGATGGAATCAAATGTTCGTAGCTATCCGCGCAAGTTACCTCTTGCGATAGCGCGTGCACAAGGTTGCTGGGTTACAGATGTTGAAGGTACACAATACCTCGATTGTTTAGCGGGGGCAGGGACATTGGCTCTTGGTCATAATCACCCTGCTGTTATTCAAAGTATTCAAGACACGCTAGCAAGTGGTCTGCCATTGCATACTTTGGATCTTACAACTCCTTTGAAAGATGCATTTACTGAAGCATTGCTGTCTTTTCTACCAGGTGGAAAAGAAGAATATTGCTTACAGTTCTGTGGTCCATCTGGTGCAGATGCCACTGAAGCAGCAATCAAACTTGCGAAAACCTATACAGGTCGCAGTTCAGTGATCAGTTTTTCAGGTGGCTACCATGGTATGACCCATGGTTCACTTGCAATGACTGGTAACTTAAGTGCAAAAAATGCAGTGAATAATTTAATGCCGGGCGTGCAGTTCATGCCGTATCCGCATGAATATCGTTGCCCACTTGGTTTAGGTGGTCAAGCGGGTGTCGATGCACTCACTTACTACTTCGAAAACTTTATTGAAGATGTTGAAAGCGGCGTAACCAAGCCTGCAGCTGTCATTCTTGAAGCAATTCAAGGTGAAGGCGGCGTGGTGACTGCACCAGTAAAATGGTTGCAAAAAATCCGTGAAGTGACTGAGCGTCATAACATCGTATTGATTTTAGATGAAGTTCAAGCAGGCTTTGGCCGTTCAGGTAAAATGTTTGCATTCGAACACGCAGGGATCGAGCCTGATGTTGTGGTGATGTCTAAAGCAGTGGGTGGTGGTTTACCGCTTGCCGTACTCGGTATCAAGCGCAAATTCGATGCATGGCAACCTGCTGGTCACACTGGAACATTCCGTGGTAACCAGTTAGCAATGGGTACAGGCTTGGTTGTTTTAGATACCATCAAAAATGACAAGCTTGCTCAAAATGCACATGAGCGTGGTGAATTTCTACAAGCAGAGCTGAAAAAGCTGGCACAAGAATTCCCATGTATCGGTAACGTGCGTGGCCGTGGTTTGATGGTGGGTGTCGAGATTGTCGACGAACGTAAACCAGCAGATCATATGGGTTCATTGCCTGCCGATGCACAATTGGCCGCAGCGATTCAAACTGCATGTTTTAACCATAAGTTACTGCTTGAAAAAGGTGGTCGCAACGGTACTGTGATCCGTTTACTTTGCCCGCTGATTATTAATCAAGATGAATGTGTTCAAGTCATTGAACGCTTCAAAAAAGCATTGGCGGATGCACTCAAAGCAGTTCGAGGCGAATAATCCATGGTTGATTTTGCAGAACACCGTAAAGCGTTGCTCTGTAACGATGCTGCATCTATTGCTGACTATCAGTCAGCAATGGACGACGCTGTAAAAGCTGTTGCAGCATGGCTACAAAACGACAAGATGTATACAGGTGGAAGTATCAAGGAATTGCGTTCGGCAATTGCCTTTAATCCATCTAAAGACGGATTGGGTTTACATCAGTCTCTTGAACGCATGGTTGAGCTTTTCTTAAATAAAAGCTTGAAAGTACACCATCCGTATTCGTTGGCACATTTACATTGTCCAACAATGGTGACCAGCCAGATTGCAGAAGTCTTGATCAATGCAACCAACCAATCGATGGACTCATGGGATCAAAGCCCAGCGGGTTCATTGATGGAAGTTCAGTTGATTGATTGGTTACGTAAAAAAGTAGGCTACGGATCAGGTCAAGCTGGCGTATTCACCTCAGGTGGCACGCAATCGAACCTGATGGGTGTGCTACTGGCGCGTGATTGGGCAATTGCTAAAAACTTTACAGACGAAAATGGTCAGCCGTGGTCTGTTCAGCGTGATGGTATTCCTGCCGAAGCAATGCGTAACATCAAAGTCATTTGTTCTGAAAATGCACATTTTTCTGTGCAAAAGAACATGGCGATGATGGGTATGGGCTTTCAGTCAGTAGTCACGGTGCCTGTCAATGAACTTGCTCAGATGGATGTCGATGCGCTGGAAAAAACCATGGCGCATTTGCAAGCCGAAGGCAAAATCGTGGCGTGTGTGGTGGCAACAGCAGGCACAACCGATGCCGGCGCAATTGATCCGCTGAAAGAAATCCGTGACATCACCACAAAATATGGCGCGTGGATGCATATCGATGCGGCATGGGGTGGTGCACTGATTTTGTCGAACGACTATCGCGAGATGTTGGCTGGAATTGAATTGTCTGATTCAATCACGCTCGATTTCCATAAGCATTATTTCCAAAGCATCAGCTGTGGCGCATTCTTGCTCAAAGATGAAGCCAACTATCGCTTTATGCATTATGAAGCGGAGTATTTAAACTCAGCTTATGATGAAGAGCATGGTGTACCCAACCTTGTGTCGAAGTCTTTGCAAACGACGCGTCGCTTCGATGCATTAAAGCTTTGGATGACCATTGAGGCACTTGGTGAAGAACTTTATGGCTCTATGATTGATCATGGTGTAAAACTGACGCGTGAAGTGGCAGATTATATCAAGGCAACTGACGGCCTAGAGTTGTTGGTTGAGCCACAATTTGCATCTGTACTGTTCCGTGTTGTACCGCAAGGTTATCCGGTTGAGTTGCTTGATACCCTGAACCAAAACGTTGCAGATGAATTGTTTGCGCGTGGTGATGCCAATATTGGTGTGACCAAAGTGGGTCAGGTGCAGTCGCTCAAAATGACTACGTTAAGCCCGGTTGCGACACTCGAAAACGTTCAAAATCTTTTGTCATTTGTATTGCAAGAAGCAGATCGCATTAAAGATGCAATTGCTTCAGGTACATATGTTCCAGCAATTGATTAATCGATGCGTATCAAAAAACCCAGTTTAGACTGGGTTTTTTTACGCCAATCTTTGCAGCGCAAGATTTTTAGCACATGATCTTCAACGCAAGATTTTAACACATTGACTTAAACTGCCAGTGGACTAGTCTGACGTTTATTTTTTCCTAAATATTGATTTTGTTCCTTCACTTTTTTTAGCACGATATAAGTTTTGATATGCCCGATTGCTTCACAAGTCAGGAGTCGTTCGGTCACAAAATTAGAAAGATCTTCAAGATTTTCTGCCACGACTTTTAAAATATAATCGGCATCACCGCTGATAGAAAAAGAATCATGAATTTTTTCTTCATGTTCGATCATCTCGAGAAAAGTGATTTGAGATTTGGCTTCATGAATTCTCAAATTGATATGCACCATCGCTGTGACTTTTAGCCCCACAGCTTGCTGATCGATACGCGCGGTATAGCCTAAAATAATCCCTTTTTGTTCAAGTATTTGCCGGCGACGTGAGCACTGCGATGCCGATAACCCGATCAGATCACCAATCTCCTGATTTGTTAACCGTCCATTTTTCTGTAAAGCACTGATGATTTTCCAATCAAATTTATCCATTGCATCAAATCCTTTTTTGATACACAAAATGTGCGTTTTTATAAAAATTAGTATCCATTATGCATGAAGATCAGTGAGCCGATCACCTATTATTTTTATAGAGACGAAAAAATAGTATCAAGGAGAAGAACAATGTTTATCGAGATTGGACAATTTTTAAATCAACGTTTAAGCGAGTTAGGAATAGATCATATATTCGGATTACCCGGAGATTTCAACCTGTCGTATCTAGAACAAATCGAAGAAGATACATCGCTAGAATTTATTGGAAACTGTAATGAGCTAAATGCCGCCTATGCGGCAGATGGTTACGCGCGTAGTAATGGTGTGGCTGCTCTTGTGACCACTTATGGTGTGGGTGATTTAAGTGCAATCAATGGCATTGCTGGTGCTTATGCTGAAAATGTCCCTGTGATCTTGATTTCAGGCATTCCGCCTCTGCATGCAGTCAATCGAGGGGAGTTAATTCATCACACCTTGGTTGATGGTAATTACGACAATATTATGAATTGCATGAAAGAGTTTACTGTTGCACAAACCCGTCTTACTCCAGAAAATGCAGCTTTTGAAATTGATCGTGTGCTCAAGCAGTGTTTGATCTCGCGCCGTCCAGTCTATATTCAGTTACCTTCCGATATCACTCATATCAAAATTGATGTTGATGCAAAGCCACTCGATAAACGTATTCCAAAAAGTGATCCGCAACTTTTAGAACTGGCATTAAATGAGTTTTGTGCTGAGCTTTATTCGGCCAAACGTCCAGCATTTCTGATCGATCAAACCGCCAAGGTGTATGGTTTAGGTAAAGTTTTGGCTCAAATTGCGGAAAAATACAATATTCCTTACGCGTGTCTTTGTACCGCAAAAAATGTAATTGATGAGTCATCAGATTTGTATGCAGGAATTTATGCTGGAAGTGCAAGCCAACCAAAAACTAAAGAGATTATTGAGCAGTCCGACTGCCTGATTGGAGTTGGTGCGCGTTTTAGCGATGTTGGGACTGGCTTTTTTTCACATCAGATTCGCAAAGATCGCTACATTGATTTAAAACAATACGATCTGACGATTTATGATCGTAACTTTGCCGGAATTGAAATCGCTGAATTTTTAACTGCATTATTACAGCGCTTAAAAACCCGTGAACGTGAACCAAAGAGTTGTTCAGCTCCCTCAGTTCAAGCGCCAGAATATTCAGAACAAGATTCGCTGACTCAAGCTGCGCTATGGCGTGCGATGTCAGGCTTTTTCAAAGCCAATGATGTGATTATAGGAGAGGTTGGCACTTCCAATTCCTCTATTTCTGGTATTTGTTTACCCGCGACTGCTGATTATATTGCGCAGCCAATCTGGGGATCAATCGGCTATACATTACCTGCGTTACTGGGCAGTATGCTAGCCCAGCCAAAACGCCGCCATATTTTATTTATTGGTGATGGTTCTATCCAGTTAACCGTACAAGAGCTTTCCACAATAATACGTCAAAAACTCAAACCGATTATTTTTGTTTTAAATAACGGGGGGTATACCATTGAGCGTTTAATTCTTGGCGAAAAATCATCGTATAACGATATCCAAAACTGGAACTATACCGAAGTAATGCGGGTGTTTAATGGAGCAGATGCCTACAGCACACATATCGTCGAGAGAGTAGGACAGTTACATACAGTACTGGATCAGCTTGAGTCGAGTCAAACGTTGGCGCTGATTGAGCTTAAACTTCCTGTAATGGATGCACCAGCCAGCCTGACCAAATTTGCCGATGTAGTGGCGCAATACGATTATGGTCATTATAGCTATCAACAACTCAAACCAAAGACCGCCGATATACTCAGCCCGGTCGGCACCTATAAATAAAAGACTATCAGGACACTGTGCGATAACCAATCACCACAGTGTCTTTTTTATTGAGATCAAGCATTTAAGGGATATTCATAAGAACTTTATTATTTAAATTCACATCGTAAAAGATTCAAAGGAACGCACAGGAGTGTGCAAATTGAACCATGGAGCGCAGTAATGGAAGCACAACAAACGAACGAGTTAAAACAAGGATTATCGAATCGGCATATTCAGTTAATTGCTCTAGGAGGAGCCGTAGGGACAGGGCTATTTTTAGGTATTTCACAAACCATTAAGTTGGCAGGGCCATCGGTTTTACTGGGTTATGCAATTGCAGGCATCATTGCATTTCTGATTATGCGACACTTGGGTGAAATGGTTGTCGAGGAACCGGTCAGTGGGTCTTTTAGCTATTTTGCCAACAAATACTGGGGTCCAATGGCCGGTTTTATGTCTGGCTGGAATTACTGGGTGTTATACGTGTTGGTCAGTATGGCCGAACTGAGTGCAATTGGTACCTTCATACAGTTTTGGTTGCCCGAATTACCCACATGGATCACTGCGCTTTTTTTCTTTATTGCCATTAATGCCATAAACCTCATCAATGTACGTTTTTTTGGTGAATCTGAGTTTTTATTTTCCTGTATCAAGATTATTGCGATTTTAAGCATGATCTTCTTCGGTTTATATTTGTTGATATCAGGCGATGCTGGACCTCAGGCCAGCGTGGCCAATCTCTGGCAATTTGGTGGCTTTTTTCCAAATGGTATCCAAGGCTTTATCATGTCCTTGGCCATTATCATGTTTGCCTTTGGTGGATTAGAGCTGATTGGTATTACGGCGGCGGAAACCAAAAATCCATCCAAGACTATTCCTAAAGCGGTCAATCAAATTGTGTATCGTATTCTGATTTTTTATATTGGTGCGATCGGAGTTTTGCTGTGCTTATTTCCATGGAATCAGTTGGCTCAAGGCGGTAGTCCTTTTGTTTTGATTTTTCAGTCGCTAAACAGCCACGGTGTCGCCAATGTTTTAAATTTTGTGGTGTTGGTGGCTGCAATCTCGGTATATAACAGTTGTATTTACTGTAACAGTCGAATGCTGCACGGTTTGGCCATGCAAGGTAATGCGCCACGAGTACTACAACGAGTGAATCATCGTGGTATTCCGGTATATGCTGCTGGTGTTTCAGCGTCTATTACAGCGCTTTGCGTATTAATTAATTACTTAATGCCAGGCAAAGCCTTTCAATTTTTGATGATGCTGGTGGTCGCAGCGCTAGTGGTCAACTGGCTCATGATTTCTTGGACACATCTGAAATTTCGAAAAGCGATGCAGCAACGACATCATCAAACGACGTTTCAAAGCATCATGAGTCCATGGAGTAACTATTTAACGATTGCCTTTATTTTTGGTATCCTGATCATTATGAGTATCACGCCAGATATGCGACTTGCCGTAATGCTGGTCCCTATCTGGTTGATCGTGCTGGCAGTGGTGTATCAGCTTAAATACCGTAAAAAAGACATCTTGGCGGCTGAAGCTCAAACGCATTCATAACTATAGCAAACAAAAAAAGAGTTCATTTCGAACTCTTTTTTCATGGATATTATCAGCTGATCTGCACCTCAGTGTTGCAGACCAGTCTTTTATTTAAGCTGCACGTTCAACCAGCGTTAAAATATCATAGGTTGCCACCAGCTCTTCGCGTTGATTTTTTACTTTAATGTCCCAGACCACCACACCGTGCGGTTTTTGCGTTGGATCGTTGAGTGTTTTTGGGGTTTTTTGTTTACAGGTCAACTCAACTTGAATGGTATCACCAATTTTTACAGGCTCAACAAAACGTAAATTGTCCATACCGTAATTGGCAATTACTGGCCCGGGAGCTGCATCGACAAATAACCCTGCAGCAGCGGAGACAATAAAGTAGCCATGTGCCACGCGCTCACCAAACAACGAGTCTTTGGCTGCAATTTGATCCATATGCGCATAAAAATGATCGCCACTTAAGCAAGCAAAATTGACAATATCGGCTTCAGTCACGGTACGGCGTGCAGTTTTTAAACGCTCACCTATTTCTAGCTCATCAAATGTTTTCCGGAACGGATGAACGCGATCTTCCACAATGTGGGCGCCTGCTGTCCAGCTTTGCCCCAGTTGGGTGAGTGCATTTGGCGATCCTTGTATGGCTGTACGTTGCATATAGTGTTTCACCGCACGTAGGCCACCCAGTTCTTCACCTCCACCCGCACGCCCCGGACCGCCATGTACCAATTGAGGCAATGGAGAGCCATGACCAGTACTTTCTTTAGCACTTTCCTGATCTAAAATATGAATTCTGCCATGCCATGGCGCAATTTTTGCAATCAGTGCTTCAATATTTTGATGACTTTCACGTACCACTGACGCGACTAAGCTACCTGCACCTTTGGCAACCAGTACTGCCAATTGCTCCAGATCATCGTACGGCATGAGCGTACATACGGGGCCAAATGCCTCTGTTTCATGTATGGATGTGGCTTGAACAGGATGATTGCACAGTAGTAGTGTTGGTGGGTAAAAGGCACCTAATGTGGCGTCTTCGGCATGAATTAGACAATCATTACGCAAGTGACTTCCAAACACAATTTGCGCTTCTTGAGCCAATACTTCAACACGAGCTGCAACGTCTTGCTGCTGTTTTTTGCTGGCCAAAGCGCCCATGGTAACCTCTGCTCGACTAGGGTCTCCAACCACAACCTTTTTTAGTTGCTCGATGAGCTGCTGTTGAACTGTCTCTAGCGCGGCTTTAGGTACAAAAGCACGTCGGATGGCGGTACATTTCTGGCCTGCTTTACTGGTCATTTCATTGACCACTTGCTGTACAAAAAGTGCAATAGTGGCTTCACTACAATCTTCAGTCAAGATGGCGCTATTGATTGAATCGGCTTCCATGCTAAAAGGAATTGAATGACGATTTAAATGTGGAAGCGCTCTGAGCTGCTGCCCGGTTTGTGCAGAACCCGTAAATGTAACGGTATCTTGAGCATTTAAATGATCAAGTAAGTCATGGATCTGCCCGCAAATGAGTTGTAAAGCACCATCGGGTAAGTATCCGCTCGCCAAGATATCCTGTACAACCGCATGGGTTAAAGCGGCACCTTCTGTGGCGGGTTTCACAATACAAGGTACACCTGCCAGTAACGTTGGGGCAATTTTTTCTAACATCCCCCAGATAGGAAAGTTAAACGCATTGATGTGTAGCGCAACGCCAGCTTTGGGATGCAAAATATGTTTAGCACCAAAGTTGCCTTTTTTTGATAGTGGAATCCACGCATCTTCGACCAATGTTGTAGCATCGCTTAGCTCGCGTCGAACGAGGCTAGAATACGCAAAAAGTGTACCGATACCGCCTTCGATATCAATCCAAGCATCTTTACGGGTACATCCCGTGGCTTGTGCCAATGTGTAATAGTGTTCTTTACGATCAAGTAAATATTGCGCCACCTTTTTAAGCGCATTCGCACGTTGATGAAATGTCCATTTCGCAAGTACTGCACCATGTTGTTTTGCATAATCCACTACAGCTTGAACATTTAGACCATCACTACTCACCCGATAAATAGCAGCACCGGTAATAGCATGATGCACTGTGCGAGTATTGGTATCTGAGGTGTAGGATTCACCACACACCAATGAACTTAATGCGGGCGCAAGTGATACATTTGGCTCTGAATGTGCAGAAACATGCGCGTCTGAATCAACCAGGTACATAGTTAAACTCCATTTATGATACGTTTTCATTCATTTTTTAATTATTGCGTTACTTAATTTCTAATAGAGCTATATAAAAGTCAATTAAAATTCGCTGTTGTAAAAATATTTAAAAAATAAAATTAATATAAAACAAAATCTTGATCAAGTTTCATTTTAAAAAATAAATGATACTAAAAATTAATATTGATTTTTATTTTGTATCAAATTAACTTAGGTGTATGGATACTTTTGACGAGTAAGTGAATCATGAGCACACAACAGGAACGGTTTGATCAGTGCATAAAACAAGACTCTTTTATTGAGCCCAAAGACTGGATGCCCGACGCATATCGCAAAACCTTGATTCGTCAGATTGGTCAGCATGGTCACTCTGAGGTGGTGGGTATGTTGCCAGAAGGGAACTGGATCACACGGGCACCCACGCTCAAACGTAAAGCGGTGTTGCTGGCGAAAGTTCAAGATGAAGCTGGTCATGGGCTTTACTTATACAGTGCGGCCGAAACACTCGGTGCAGATCGTGATGACATGATGCAAAAGCTGATCGATGGGAAAATGAAATATTCTTCAATTTTTAACTATCCGACGCTGACTTGGGCAGATGTGGCAGCCATTGGCTGGCTTGTCGATGGTGCAGCAATTGTCAATCAGGTCGCGCTATGTAGAACCTCGTACGGGCCTTATGCACGTGCCATGGTTCGCATTTGTAAAGAAGAAAGCTTTCATCAGCGCCAAGGCTTTGAAGCCATGATGCAACTGGCAAATGGTACTGAAGAACAAAAACAAATGGCACAAGATGCGGTTAATCGTTTCTGGTGGCCAGCCTTGATGATGTTTGGCCCAAGCGACGACAACTCGCCCAATAGTGCTCAGAGCATGTTCTGGAAAATTAAACTCTTTAGTAACGACGAGTTACGACAAAAATTTGTCGATAACACCGTACCGCAGGTTCATCAGCTTGGTCTGACTGTTCCGGATTCGAAATTACAGTGGAATGAAAGCACTCAGCATTATGAGTTTGGCGAAATTAATTGGAATGAATTTAATGCAGTGATCGCAGGAAAAGGACCTTGTAATCAGGAGCGTCTAGCAGCACGCCGTAAAGCATGGGAAGACGGCCAGTGGGTACGAGAGTCTGCAGCGGTTTATGCACAAAAACAAACTGCTAAAGTTGCATAACTGAGCGAAAGCACCAATAGGAAAACAAGGAATAACAATCATGGAATATAAAAATAACTGGTCATTGTATGAAGTGTTTATTCGCAGCAAACAAGGTTTAAGTCACCGGCATGTTGGCAGTTTACGCGCACCTGATGACGAAGTGGCGCTTCAAAATGCACGTGATGTTTATACGCGGCGTAATGAAGGAACGAGTATTTGGGTGGTGAAGTCTGAGTTAATTCGTTCATCTCAACCTGAAGAGAAGCCAGAATTTTTTGAACCGTCGCAAGACAAAGTCTACCGTCATCCGACTTTCTATACGATTCCCGATGGTATTGAGCACATGTAATGCGGAGACTACTAATGAACACTTCAGTATTTTCACAGTTTTTGCTGCACATTGGCGACAGTCATTTAATTTTATCTCATCGCTTGTCTGAGTGGTGTGGTCATGCACCCGAACTAGAGCTCGATATTGCACTTGCCAATATTGGTCTAGATTTATTGGGTCAGGCACGTACTGTATTGAGTCTGGCGGGAGAAATTGAAGGACAAGGACGCGATGAAGACCGTCTGGCTTATTTTCGTCATGAGCGAGAATATCGCAACTTATTGCTGACCGAGCAACCGAATGGCAATTTTGGGCAAACTATCGTCAGACAATGGTTGATGGATCATTATCATGCACTGCTTTTTCGTGCCTTAAGTGAGAGTAAGCATGAAGGGCTTGCAGCATTTGCAGTCAAGTCACTCAAAGAGGTGAATTATCATCTGCGTTTTTCAAGCACATGGATGGAGCGCTTGAGTCTGGGTACAACAACTGCACATGAGAAAATCCAACTTGGACTCGCACAGCTTTGGCGCTTTACCGATGAGCTTTTTGATCTGACCCCAGAAGAACATTCACTGGTCGAGGCAGAAATCATTCCAGATCTTGCACCGCTAAAACATATCTGGCAAACACGCGTAACCGAAGAGCTTACACGTTTGGGCTTACAAATACCTGAATTGGGTGCGTATCGTCGTGGAGCCAAGCAGGGCTTGCATACCGAGCATCTGGGTTATGTACTGGCAGAAATGCAATATATGCAGCGTAGTTATCCAAATATGGTGTGGTAAAACAGCCATATACAGGAGGTGTGACGTGAAAGAGATTCGATTACTCAACGATACTTGCTGGGACATATTGTCGCAGATTTCAGATCCAGAGATTCCAGTGCTTTCAATTACCGATTTAGGCATGATCCGGGGCGTTGAAATCAATAATCAAGACGAGATTATCATCAAGCTCACGCCAACCTATAGTGGTTGCCCAGCAATGGATTTACTCAAGGCTGAGATATTATCGGCATTTGAGCAGCAGGGTTTATCACCAGCGCAGGTGGTGATCGATCTGAGTCAAGCATGGACGACAGATTGGATGACAGATACAGGCAAGCGCAAGCTTAGAGCTTACGGCATTGCACCGCCACAAGGTGATGCTAACCAGTGTGGCACGCATGTCGCTTTGCAAGATGGCATCGAGTGTCCACATTGCCATAGCCGTCACACCAGATTAGTCAGTGAATTTGGTTCAACCGCATGTAAAGCGTTATACAAATGTCAAAGCTGCCTCGAGCCTTTTGATTACTTTAAATGTATCTGACGCTTAAACAAACAATAAAAATAGCGTCACGCTAAAAAGGAATTTTGATATGAACCCGTTTATTCCGCTCACCATTAAAGCAATACAGTATCTAACCGAGCAATCGATTTGTATTTCCTTTGATTTGCAAGATGATCAAAAGCACGCATTTGATTATATGCCGGGTCAGCATTTAACGATTCGCCATCAAAGCGAGCAAGGTGAACTACGCCGTTGTTATTCGATTTGCAGCGATCATGATGAAGATTTGAGTATTGCCATCAAAAAAATTGATCAGGGGCAATTCTCGACTTGGGCCAATGAACATTTGCATGTTGGGGATATACTCGATGTGATGCCACCACAAGGCATTTTTTATCAAAAAGCCGCAAAAGCGGGTGGTCGTCACTTTTTATGCATCGCGGCTGGTAGTGGAATCACACCAATTTTATCTATTATCAAATCGGTGTTGAAGCATCAACCTGATGCGTTTGTCACCTTGATTTATGGCAATCGATCTTGGAAACAGACCATGTTTTCAGAGCAAATTATGGATTTGAAAGATACATTTAAAGGTCGTATGCAACTGATCAATGTATTCTCAAGAGAGTTCAATGACAGCGAGATTTTTAATGGTCGTATCGATGCTGTTAAGCTACAGCAATTGGCCACTGCCGGATTGATTCCACGCGATGCCGATCACTGTTTTGCCTGTGGCCCTGAAAGTATGCTCGATGCGATTGAGACCTATTTGCCTCAACTGGGTATCGCGTCAGAAAAAATTCATACTGAACGCTTTAATACGGGCACATCCGCGTCTTCGTCTCGTGAGCAGATCGAACAGCGCAGCGAAGAAACCGTCAATATTATATTAGATGGTCGTGAGCTACTAATTGAGGTGAGCAAAGAAGATGACAGTATTTTAGATGCAGCTTTGCGTGCTGGAGCCGATTTGCCTTATGCGTGCAAAGGCGGCGTATGTGCAACCTGCAAATGCAAGGTGCTCAGCGGTGAGGTGGAAATGACACTTAACTACAGTCTGGAACCAGAGGAAATTGCAAAAGGGTATGTATTGAGCTGTCAGGCACGGCCAATCAGCGCAAATGTCAGAATGAGTTTTGATGAATAAATCGCCCAGACCAGCTTAAAAGCATGCCTGATGCCCTGAATAAAAGACCGGATGAAACAAGAATCAGAAAATTGGAGAATAAAATGGAATTTCAAACCATAATTGTGCAAGAACACAATGCGGTGGGTTATCTCACCTTAAACCGACCACAGCAACTCAACAGCTTTAACGAAATCATGCATCATGAAGTATCAAAAGTGATGCAGCAATGGACCACTAATCCTCAGATTCGCGCCGTGGTAATCACAGGATCTGGCCGAGGATTTTGTGCTGGACAAGACCTCAATGATCGCGTAGTCGATCCAGATGTCGATGCGCCCGATCTAGGTTTATCGATTGAAAAATATTACAACCCGTTGATTCAGTGCATTACCGAAATGCCAAAACCAGTGATTTGTGCGGTAAATGGTGTGGCTGCGGGTGCAGGTGCCAATATCGCGTTGGCATGTGATATTGTGGTTGCGGCTGAATCTGCCACCTTTATACAAGCATTTTGTCGCTTGGGACTGGTACCGGACTCAGGTGGCACATGGTTTTTACCTCGTTTGGTTGGTCGAGCACAAGCCATGGGACTGGCAATGCTGGGCGATAAAGTGACGGCACAACGTGCGCTTGAGCTCGGCATGATCTGGCAGGTCGTACCCGATGATCAATTACAGCAGACCACCACAGATCTGGCTGAGCATTTGGCCAAGCAACCGACGTATGGTTTGTCGCTGATTAAAAAAGCAATCCATGCCTCGGCGCATAACCCACTAGAAACACAGCTACTTTTGGAGCGTGATTATCAACGCCTTGCAGGTCGCTCAAATGATTACCGCGAGGGCGTGCAGGCGTTTATGCAAAAACGTGTGCCGCAGTATTCTGGCTGCTAGTAAATTGTAAAGCTTTGCACATGCAACAATGAATGAAAAACACGATACTGTAGCCCAAATGACATTCCATAACGATGAAATGGTCTGAATCAAAATGTACGAGTTTCGGTTTGTGCTTATGTTTTTGGCTATAACCTAATACCAATGACGATTGAATTGATGACAACAACTCGCATGATCGAGATAAATAGCAGTCAGGATGACTGAGGAGCCAGACGGTGAATAAGAATGCATTAGATGCGATTGAAACAGCCTCAATCGATGAATTGCGCAGTGTACAGTTTGAGCGTATGCAAAAAACATTGCGTCACGCCTACCAAAACAGTCCAGCGTACCAAAAAAAGTTTGATGAAGCAGGTGTACATCCCGACGATTTTAAACAACTGGAAGATTTAGCAAAATTTCCATTTACTACAAAAAAAGATCTGCGTGACAATTATCCGTTTGGAATGTTTGCGGTGCCACAAGAACAAATTGTGCGTGTGCATGCCTCTTCAGGTACAACGGGGCAACCCACTGTGGTTGGTTACACCCAGCAAGATATTCATTTATGGGCAGATGTCGTGGCACGTTCTTTGCGCGCTGCCGGATTGACTGCAAAGGATGTGATACAGGTTTCCTACGGCTATGGCCTGTTTACAGGTGGGCTAGGTGCCCATTATGGTGCTGAGCGTTTAGGCGCTACCGTCATCCCGATGTCGGGAGGTCAAACCGAACGTCAGGTACAATTGATTCAAGATTTTAAACCAACTGCACTTATGGTGACGCCATCTTATTGCCTGAATATTATTGAAGGGCTTGAAAAGCAAATGGGCAATGCCAGAGCGTGCTCAATCAAGACGGGCATATTTGGAGCAGAGCCGTGGACCAATGAAATGCGCCATGAAATCGAACAGCGCTTGGGTATTGATGCACTCGATATCTACGGATTGTCTGAGGTGATGGGTCCTGGTGTGGCAATGGAATGTCTGGAAAGTAAAGATGGACCAACCATTTGGGAAGATCATTTTTATCCGGAAATTATACATCCAGAAACAGGTGAGGTTTTGCCGGATGGCGAATTAGGTGAGCTGGTTTTTACCACGATTACCAAAGAGGGAATGCCGTTGATTCGTTACAGTACGCGTGATTTGACCCGTCTTTTACCCGGTACAGCACGCACAATGCGCCGAATGGATAAAATTATTGGGCGCAGTGACGATATGATGATTATTCGTGGTGTAAATGTGTTTCCATCACAAATTGAGGAACAGATTTTACATATTCCGCAATTGGTGCCAAATTATCAGATCCAGATTTGTAAACATGGTCACTTGGATACCTTGCATATTCGTGCTGAAATGCGAAGTGAGCTTAGTGACGCGCTGGCGCCCCAACTGTGCGTACAATTGCAAAACCGGATCAAAACCATGGTGGGAATTTCAGTAAAAGTCGAGATTTTATGTGAGGGAAGTTTACCTCGCTCCGAAGGTAAGGCTCAGCGTGTGTTCGATACCCGAAAATCGGCGTAATTCAATCAAAATGATCCGTCACGGGATGGATCATTTTTTTCTAAACAAGGTGTAAGAAACGAAATGAATCAGAAATTAAAACAAATTATCGATGAATTCGTTCAGAAAGAAGCTTTAAGTGTCACCTCACTGATCATGACTATTTTTGGTGATTGTATTTTTCACCGTGGAGGAATGATCAGTCTGGCCAGTTTGATACAGCTCATTGAAACCTTGGGCGTAAATGAACGTTCTGTTCGTACCGCCGTATTTCGTCTGGTCAAAAATGGTTGGCTGGTTTCCGAGAAAGTTGGTCGTACCAGTTATTATCGAATTACTGAAAGTAGCCGTCAGCGCTTTATCAATGCAGACCAAAAAATTTATAGCCTGAGCCACCATGAATGGGATCAGCAATGGGATTTGGTTCTGCTCAGTTCGGTAGAAATTGAAAATAAGATTCAACTAAAAAAAGAGCTCGAGTGGTTGGGTTTTGCCAATATTGCGACAAATCTGATGGCTTATCCAGGGTGTGATCATTTAAAACTGCAAAGTTTACTCATGAATTTGAGCATGATCGATCAGGTTGTTATTTTTAAAGCGCAAACTCTTAAATTGTGGCAAGAATCGAACCAAACTGTAAAACGTATGGTCGAAAGTAATTGGCCAGTTCAGGAGTTACATGAGCGCTATGGAAAGTTTATTGGTGATTTTCGTGAGCTACTCGGTATCATTGAAAATGAAGATGCATTAGATCCATTGCAGGCGTTTCAAATCCGTATTTTATTGATTCACCAATATCGCCGTATTTTACTGAAAGATCCAAATTTACCATTTGAACTGCTGCCGTCTCACTGGCTATCACTCAATGCACGTAACCTGACTGGCAACTTATATCAAGTGGTGTTTAATGAGGCAGAAAGCTTCTTTTTACATACTGCACGCACATCAGAAGGGGCGATGCCGTCAGCGCATCCGCAGTTTTATAAGCGCTTTGGTGGACTGGTTCTGGAAAAAAATGAGCCTGTTGCCTAAGTGTAATGGCTGTTTCATGTAATGGAGCAAAGTGATGCCGTGTTATTCAATTGATGGTGTGATTCCTGTGATTAGTCCGCATGCCTATGTGCATCCTACTGCGGTATTGATTGGGGATGTGATTATTGAAGACGGCGTGTATGTTGGGCCGCTTGCCTCACTGCGTGCCGACTTTGGTCGCATTCATGTACAGGCCAATGCCAACATCCAAGATGCGTGCGTGATTCATGGTTTTCCAAACAGTATTACCCAAGTTGCAGAGCGCGCGCATGTGGGTCATGGTGCGATATTACATGGTTGTACATTGCATCATAATGTTTTGATTGGTATGCACAGCGTCATTCTTGACGGGGCTGTTATTGGGGAAAATACAATTGTCGGCGCGCACAGTTTGGTAAAGGCAAAGATGCAAGTACCTGCGAATGTGATGCTGGTAGGTAGCCCAGCCAAGGTCATTCGAGAATTAACTGAGGCAGAAAAAAACTGGAAACAGCAGGGAACACAAACTTACATCGAGTTAGCACAGCGCTGCTTACACAGCATGCAGGAAGTGCAGCCGCACGCGCAGATACATTCACATCGACGCGATTATCGCGATTTTTTTTCGCAACATGTCACAAAACATGAATATTTGACCAAGCAGCCTTGATCCCTAATTGAGAGTTCTGAGTTGAGTGAAATTCAGCCATTTGAAGGTGTTCTGAGCGAATCCTTGATTTTAAAAATATTTTTACATTAGCAATAAATTAAGCGCAGATTCTGTTTGATTGAAAAAAATGACAATAAAAATTTATCATCATAAAAGCGTCATAAAGTTGTCACTTAATTGTCATATTATCTGCTCAGAATGCAGTTAACCAAAGTACAACACTTAAATAAAGAAAGCGTTGTCATTAAATTGCACAAATGAGAGAAAACAGAATGCGCTTAAATCCACGTCACATCGCCATCGCATTAGCAGTATCTGGGGCAACTTTAGCGACAGCTGCAAATGCAGCCCGCGACACGATTCAGATTGCAGGATCTTCTACCGTATTGCCATATGCAAGTATTGTGGCAGAAGAATTTGGTAATACATTCCCTCAATTTAAAACACCTGTAGTAGGCTCAGGCGGTACTTCAGGCGGCTTAAAGCAGTTTTGTCAAGGCGTGGGCGACAACACCATTGATATCGCGAATGCATCTCGTAAAATTAAAGATACTGAGTTGGCAGCATGTAAAAAATCTGGCGTAAATCAAGTCCAAGAAATCAAAATTGGTTACGACGGTATCGTGTTTGCATCGAACTCATCCAAACCGGCTTACAAACTGAAACCAGCTTTTGTTTTCGCTGCATTGGCAGAAAAACTCCCGTCGAATGGTCAGTTGGTTCCAAACCCGTATACACGTTGGAATCAAATTGACAAATCGCTTCCAAACGAACCGATTACTTTAGTCATTCCAGCGTCTAACCACGGTACACGTGAAGTGTTCCAAGAAAAAATGGTTGAAGCAGGCTGTGAATCATACGAATATTTCAAGAAGTTAGATAAAGACGACCAGAAGAAAGCATGTTCGGCATTCCGTAAAGACGGACGTGTGATCGAAATTTCAGGCGACTACACAGAAACACTTGCGCGCCTTAAAACATCACCAAGTGCGGTGGGTGTATTTGGTTTAGGTTTCTACGATCAAAACCGTGACAAGCTACGTGTTGCGACTGTAAATAACGTGGCACCATCTGAAAAAACCATTTTGAATGGCAGCTACCCAGTTTCTCGTCCGTTGTTCTTCTATGTAAAAGGTGAACACTTAAAATCAATCAAAGGTTTACCACAATACGTTGAGTTCTTTATCAACAAGAAAACATCGGGTAAAGGTTCTAAACTTGAGAAAGCGGGTTTGATTTCAATGTCTGATTCAGAGCGTGCAAAAGTCTTGGCAGACTTTAAAGCGGGTAAATCAGTTAAGTAATTTGTTTAACATTGGAAAGCTGATGGTGATTCAACAACACCATCAGCTTTTTTCTAGCAAAGTTTTTTCAAAGAATCAAAATTGAAAAAACGGTGGAGATTACATGAATCTGCTATTGATTGGCGTGCTATTGGCTTTGATTGCTATAGCTTATCAAATCGGGTTATCTAAAAGCCGTAGCCTAGCAGGTAAGGGAAATAATTCCGCGTTATTGCACTCACGCCCGGGTTATTACGGTGCGCTGGTGGCGTTATGGTGTGGTATCCCTGCGTTTTTAATTTTAATTGTTTGGAATATTGCTGAACCGCATTTTTTAAAACAAATTGTACTCAATCAGGTACCTGCTTCCATTTATGCAGGTATGGATCAAGCCAGTGTTGAAGTGCTGCTCAATCGTGTAAAAGCCATTGCATCAGGTTTTGGAGTAACCGATCAGCCTGCCGCATATGAGCTGGCTGCAGCGCAGCAACTGGCAAAATTCCAGACTATTGGCTCTTATGCCAAGCTGGCTGTGGTGTTGTGTGCTGCTATTGCAGGCCTTCTTTTTGCCAAGAAACGCATCGGTCAAAGCTACCGTGCGCGAAATAAAGTCGAGCGCGTGATTAACATTACCTTAGCGCTGTGTTCAGGTGTGGCGATTTTAACCACTTTGGGCATTGTGATGTCGATGTTTAGTGAGGCATTGCGCTTTTTCAGTTTTGTTAGTCCCTTTGATTTCTTCTTCGGTACCGAATGGAATCCGGGCTTTAGCACATCAGGGAATGCCGAAGGGAGTTATGGCCTGTTGCCTTTACTCTGGGGCACCCTCATGGTGAGTGGTATTGCACTATTGGTGTCTGTTCCGCTAGGCCTGATGATTGCGATTTACTTATCTGAGTATGCATCTTCAACGTTGCGTTCATGGGCAAAACCAACCATCGAGATTCTGGCTGGTATTCCCACCATTGTATATGGTGTGTTTGCACTGATGGTGATTGGGCCGTTCTTTAAAGAAGCGGGTGAAATGATTGGTCTTAATATCACCGCAACCAGCGCACTTACAGCCGGTTTCGTTATGGGTATCATGATCATTCCGTTTGTTTCTTCACTTTCAGATGACATTATTACCCAAGTTCCTCGCGCACTTCGTGATGGCTCTTTAGGTTTGGGTGCAACCAAATCGGAAACCATCCGTCAGGTGGTCTTGCCAGCTGCATTACCCGGTATTATTGGTGCATTTTTGCTCGCGGCATCTCGTGCGATTGGTGAAACCATGATTGTGGTATTGGCCGCAGGTAACAGCCCGCTGTTGCATATCAATCCGCTTGAAGCAGTATCGACCGTTACGGTGACGATTGTGAATCAGCTCACTGGTGATACCGACTTTGCAAGTCCACAGGCTTTGGTGGCTTTTGCCCTTGGTTTAACCCTTTTTGTGATCACGCTTGGTCTCAACATTATTGCACTCTACATCGTGCGTAAATATCGTGAGCAATACGAATGAGTCTATCCAATACATCTACACCAGTGGATCAGAATGCATTTGATCCACAAGTTGCCGCCGAATTACGTGCGAAGCGCAAAAGTAAAATTCAAAAGTCGCTGGCAAAACGTCATCGCAAAGAAAAGTCGTTTCGTATATTCGGCTTATCCGCAGTGGTCATTGGTTTGCTGTTTGTTGCTTTATTATTCGGCAGTATTTTGGCCAAAGGCTTACCTGCATTTTGGCAAACCAGCGTGACTGTTCCTGTTTATTTCGACCCGACGATTATCAATGCTGGCCCTAAGCCTACTCAAGCAGCAGGTGAGACCCCAGCGCACTTTCAGGAACGCTATATCGATTGGCAAACCAAAATGGGCATGGTCGATTGGGATGCACTCATCGTAAACGGCATGATTGCTAAAGATCCAGCTTTGGCTGCCAAACGTGATGATCTCACCAGTTTATATACCAGTTCGGAAGCCTATCGTTTACGCGATATGGTATTTCAAGATCCGTCATTAGTGGGTAAGCGCGAAGAGATCAAGTTCTTGGCCGATGCCAACATTGATGTCTGGCTGACAGGTAAAATTGACCGTTCTTTACCAGACGATCAACAACAGCTCAGCCCGGAAGTTCGACAGCTGGCCGATCAGCTTGAAGCAAAAGGCATTTTGTCACATACCTTTAATACCAGTTTGTTTACCAACCCAGACTCGCGTAGCTCTCCTGCAACGAGTGGTTTAGCTGGTGCATTCATGGGCTCGTTGTTCATGATGCTGATCGTGATTTTTATCTCTATCCCGATTGGTGTGGCCAGTGCGATTTATCTGGAAGAGTTTGCTAAACAAAATATCTTAACCGACACCATCGAAGTCAATATCAACAACTTAGCGGCGGTACCTTCAATCGTATTTGGTTTGCTCGGGGCTGCCATCTTTATTAACTGGATGCATCTACCACTTTCTGCGCCGCTGGTTGGGGGCTTGGTACTGAGTTTAATGACTTTGCCGACAGTGATTATTACCACGCGTGCATCTTTAAAAGCGGTACCGCCTTCGATTCGTCAGGCTGCACTCGGTCTAGGTGCATCAAAAGTACAAACCGTTTTTCATCATGTTTTACCATTGGCGCTTCCTGGTATTTTAACCGGTGCCATCATTGGTGTGGCACAGGCTTTAGGTGAAACAGCACCACTGTTATTGATCGGGATGAGTGCTTTCGTTGCCAGTGTACCGACTTCTCCACTGGATCAATCTACTGCGCTTCCAGTCCAAATTTTCTTGTGGCAGGGTAACGAGCTGCGCAATTTCTTCGAAGGCCGAACCGCCGCTGCGATTATTGTGTTGCTGGTGATGATGATTGGCTTAAACAGCCTTGCCATTTGGTTACGTAAAAAGTTTGAAGTGCGTTGGTAATTGAGGAACAGATCATGAATACTATGAATACAACCCGTCCCGTAGAAAAGGATACGACAGTGACCTCAGAACAAATGCAGTCTACTGGTACAGATACACCACAAAAACGTCATGGTTCATTTGTGTCAATCGATCCGAACACATCACCTAAAAAAGACGTAAACAAAACCATTAAGATCAGCACCAGCGATGTGCATGTATATTATGGCGAAAGTGAAGCCATTAAAGGGATCGATCTGGAAGTTTACGAAAACGAAGTGATTGCCTTTATCGGACCATCGGGCTGTGGTAAATCGACCTTTTTGCGTACCTTAAACCGCATGAATGACACGATTGATAGTTGCCGAGTGACAGGTAAAGTGTTGCTCGACAACCAAGACATTTATGATCCAAATCTGGATGTTGTGTTGCTTCGTGCTCAAGTGGGCATGGTGTTCCAAAAGCCAAACCCATTTCCAAAATCTATTTTTGAAAATGTTGCATATGGTCCGAAGCTTCACGGTTTGGCGCGCGATAAATACGACCTTGAAGAAATTGTTGAAAATAGCTTGCATAAAGCAGGTTTGTGGGATGAAGTGAAAGATCGTCTGAATCAGCCGGGTACTGGTCTTTCGGGTGGTCAGCAACAGCGTTTATGTATTGCACGAACCATTGCGGTAAGTCCAGATGTGATTTTAATGGATGAGCCATGTTCGGCACTAGATCCGATTGCAACGGCAAAAATTGAAGAACTGATTTCAGAGCTTTCGCATCAGTACACTATCGCCATTGTTACCCACTCGATGCAGCAGGCGGCACGTGTTTCAGATCGTACGGCGTACTTCCATTTGGGTGATTTGATCGAAGTGAACTCAACTGAAAAAGTCTTCACGCAGCCAGATCATCAATTGACAGAGGCTTACATTACCGGACGCTTCGGTTGATGAAACGTATAAGAGAAGGCCTTCGGGCCTTTTTTTATGCCTAAAAATAGGGCGTAAACTCGACTGTTTTCAAAATAGATATTGAATTTTCTAAAGAATGTCCTCATCTTTATCTAAATAATGTGCAATTAGAGAATGGCCGAACTATGTTATTTCATTTACCTAAATTACCAGCCGAATTACGTGTCACACATTTAAATGCACGTGTAAATGAACAACGAAAAAAGATTGCACAAACCACTGCATCTAAACTTGAGCTGTTACAGCTCACACAACAACTTGCCAAAGAAGCCAAAGCACGTAAGAAAAAGAACCAGAAAGTGTATGTACTCGATTTTAAAGGTGATGTACAAGCTTCTGCTGTTGAGCAGCTTCGTGAAGAAATCACGCTCATTCTGGCGACTGCAAAATCTGGTAAAGATCGTGTGGTACTGCGTTTAGAAAGCCCGGGTGGCATGGTGCATGGTTATGGTCTGGCAGCTGCGCAGTTGGTACGTTTGCGTGATGCGGGCTTTCATCTGACCATCGTGGTCGATAAAGTGGCGGCGAGTGGCGGCTACATGATGGCGTGTATTGCGAGTGAAATTATTTCTGCGCCTTTTGCCATTTTAGGCTCGATTGGTGTGGTGGCTCAGGTGCCAAATTTCAATCGATTACTCAAAGAACATAATGTAGATTTTGAGCTGTATACTGCTGGTGAATATAAACGTACCGTGACCATGTTTGGTGAAAATACCCCTGAAGGAAAAGCCAAATTCGAGCAAGAACTTCAACAAACCCATGCATTATTTAAGCATTTTGTAGAAAAGTATCGTCCACAGCTCAATGTTGAAAAAGTTGCAACGGGTGAGCATTGGTATGGTCAAGATGCACTTGATCTGAATCTGGTCGACAAGCTGCAAACCTCAGATGAATATTTATTGAGCTTGTTGCCGCAGCATGATGTATTTGTGATTACAACACGTAAAAAACCAACCCTTGGTGAAAAATTAGGTCTTCAAGCTGCCCAGATTGCAGATACACTGATTCCTGCTGTAGTGTCCAAACTTACCGACACCTTGATCAAAGCCAATGGTCATTTGGTACAGCTACGCGATCCTAAGCTTTAATCTTGCGCGTAATATTTTTTTTAAAAAACGTGTAGTAACTCACGAATGCAATAAAAAAAGCGGAATTTAAATTCCGCTTTTTTTATGACTAGAAGACCAACTTAGAGTTTGGCAATGAGGTCATGAATTTGTTTTGCTTGATCTGCTGCATTGCCGGTATAGCTTGCTGGCGTCATTTCGGCCAAACGTGCACGATCTTCACTCGGTACTTGAGTCAATTCATCACCATTGACGAAGTTTACCATCATATCGCGTGTCATGGCTTGACCACGTGTTAAAGCTTTTAGCTTTTCATATGGTTTTTCAACGTTGTAACGACGCATTACAGTTTGAATTGGCTCAGCCAATACTTCCTGTGCTTGATCTAGATCTTCAGCAAGACGAGCAGCGTTGAGTTCAAGTTTACCAATACCTTTTAAGCAAGCTTCAAAAGCAATTAAACTTTGAGCAAAACCGACACCCATATTACGTAATACGGTTGAATCGGTCAGATCACGCTGCCAGCGTGACACTGGAAGTTTCTCGCCCAAATGTGCCAGTACCGCATTGGCAATACCGAGGTTACCTTCTGAGTTTTCAAAGTCGATCGGATTGACCTTGTGTGGCATAGTTGAAGAACCTACTTCGCCATCTTTAAGCTTTTGCTTGAAATAACCCAACGAAATATAACCCCAAACGTCGCGGTTAAAATCGATCAAGATGGTGTTGTAACGACGTAGCGCATCAAACAATTCGGCCATATAATCGTGTGGCTCGATTTGCGTGGTGTACGGGTTGAAGTTCAAGCCTAAAGATTCAACAAATGCTTGCGCATGCGCAGCCCAGTCAATCGATGGATACGCCGACAAGTGTGCATTGTAGTTACCGACCGCGCCATTGATTTTGCCAAGCAATTCGACATTTTCAAATTGTTTAATCTGACGTGCCAAACGGTAAGCCACGTTTGCCATTTCTTTACCAAGCGTGGTTGGGCTGGCAGTCTGGCCATGTGTACGAGACAACATTGGTTGTTCGGCATGCGTGGTTGCAAGCGCAGCAATTGCATTTAAGATGTCTTTCATGCTCGCCACAAGTACATCACGACCATTTTTAAGCATTAAAGCATGTGATAAGTTATTGATGTCTTCAGAAGTACATGCAAAGTGAATGAATTCACCTGCATTTTTGAGTTCATCAATATTTGCAATTTTTTCTTTCAAGAAATACTCAACTGCTTTCACATCGTGGTTGGTGGTGCGTTCGATTTCTTTAATGCGGTTCGCATCATCTTCAGAAAAATCTGCAACGATTGCGTCGAGTGCTGCATTGGTTTGAGCTGAAAAAGGAGCAATCTCAATGATTTCGGCGTGGTTCGCAAGTGCTTGTAACCAGCGAACTTCAACTGTCACACGAGCATGAATCAAACCAAACTCAGAAAGAAAAGGGCGCAAAGCATCACATTTGCTGGCATAACGTCCGTCTAATGGAGAGAGGGCAGTTAAAGCGTTCATAGAGATTCCTTAAACAGGGAATTGACGTAAAACGAAAATCGCAGCAGCATCAGATCTAGACCATTTGATACTGTAAGCGAGCGAGAGTTTGAATATCTTGAAGCAATTTACGTTTGCTAAAAATCATGTTCCATGAACTACCACCGAGCTGGCGCCACAGATGTGCAAGTTGCAAGCCGGTAAACAAGCAGGCACGAATGCGATTGGTATGATTGGCATCTTTAAATGCTTCTGCATTGCCGCGTACCAAAATACGCGGGTTAATCTGACCTGCGGTATCGACATAGGCTTGGGCAAGATTTGCAATAATGCTGGAGTGTAAGTAGTTATGATCAAAAAAAGACAATTGCTTGAGAATTTTTTGCTGTGATTTTTCAATAATTGCCACATATTCGGGATTGCTATACACCTTTTTTTCAAGATGAAGCAGCGCCATGGCATACGACATAGGTAGCTTGGCGCTTGGCATTTTGGGGATTTTTGTTTTTGGCGTGGGACTAAATGGTTGGTTGATACTGCTTTCAAGCGTTTTAAGGCCAAGAGCGATATCGCCGAGTTGATTGAAAAAGTCCAGTGTTTGTGTTGAGGAGTTCACCGCAGGTCGGATATTTAGGCTGGCTTTAATGAGTTGCTCAAAATAAAAATTCCCGCTTTCCCCAATACTTTGCTGTCCGGTCATGGCGGTCATATGAGTCAGCTGGGTGGCTTGAAAGACACCCGCCAACGCTAACGCACGGTTCTGACGAACATTCAATGATTGAGGCTGTTGAAAAGGGGTATCAACCATGCCTAAGATCCCTTTATATAAAATCAGGTTTTGGGGCGTTGGTATTGAGGATTACACCACCACCCAAACAAATTTCATCCGAATAAAAAACAACACTTTGACCCGGTGTAACGGCGCGTTGCGGTTGGTCAAACTCAACTCTTATACGGTTTTCGTTGTGTTCATCACGGTAAATTGTACACGCTTGATCTGGCTGACGGTAGCGAGTTTTTGCAGTACATCGGAAACCTGTAGCAGGAATTTCCTGTTCACCCGCCACCCAATCAATATTTTCACTCCAAAGTGCGGTACTTTGCATCAAAGGATGTTCATGACCTTGACCAACCACCAAACGGTTGTTTTCCAAGTCTTTGTGCAATACAAACCAAGCACCTTCGCTTGCTCCTTTCATGCCACCCAAGCCAATACCACCACGCTGACCCAGCGTATAGTACATCAAGCCATGATGTTCACCAACGTCTTTACCATTATCGAGTACAATTTTACCCGGCTGAGCTGGCAGATATTGCTTTAAGAAGTCATTGAATCGGCGTTCACCAATAAAGCAGATACCCGTCGAATCTTTTTTCTTGGCAGTGGCTAAATCTAACTGTTCAGCGATCTTGCGAACTTCAGGCTTTTCGATTTCACCTACTGGGAACAAAGTTTTATTAATTTCGCGACCATGTACAGCATGCAAGAAGTAGGTCTGATCTTTATTGTTGTCTACACCACGCAATAACGGTGCATACGTTTCACCACGTGAGTTTTGCATACTTGAACCACGGCGTGCATAGTGGCCTGTTGCAATAAAATCTGCACCGAGTGTCATGGCGTGATCTAAAAATGCACGAAACTTGATTTCTTTATTGCACAAAATATCCGGGTTAGGCGTACGCCCAGCAGCATATTCTGCTAAAAAGTGTTCAAATACGCGGTCCCAATATTCCATTGCAAAATTTGCAGTATGTAGCTTGATCCCAATTTTGTCGGCCACAGCCTGAGCATCAGCCAAATCTTCTAGTGCTGTGCAATACTCGGTTCCATCATCTTCTTCCCAGTTTTTCATGAAAAGACCTTCAACCTGATAACCCTGTTGAAGTAAAAGTGCAGCAGAAACAGATGAATCTACACCACCAGACATACCGACGATGACACGTTGTTGCATAGGACTAGGCATCCAATTGAGAAGTGAGGGGAGAAGCGAAGGGATGCTCATATACGAGCGATAAAGGATATTTCTTTCCAGCCAAGGCATCTTGAATGGCTTTTAACACCAGCGGGCTTCGAGCACGTGCCGAAATTTCAAGCTCATCTGGCGTCATCCAGACTGCAGCGACGATATCGGTGTCGAGTTGTGCTTCTGTATCGACATCTAGCACATGCGCCAAAAAGCAAAATCGATAATAGGTGTGATCTGGAAACATGGGCGGCGTATAGCTGTAAATGCCAAGTAAATGGTCGATTGCCACGCGATGCGCTGTTTCTTCAAAAGTCTCACGAATCGCGGCATCAATAAGCGTTTCGCCAGCTTCGACATGGCCTGCAGGCTGGTTAAACACGGTATGTACGAAGCCTTCGCTGTGTTCTTCAACCAATAAGAATCGGCCATTTTTTTCGACAACAGTGGCAACGGTGACATGAGGTGTCCAAGCAGTCATAAACAGCACCATGATTTTAAAACGCATATTCTACAAAATTTGCACCTTTGTGGCTAGGCTATAACGCGGTGCAGTGAGCCATTAAGGTAAAAAGCACGCAAAAACTCACATTCAAGGTGCATTAAAAATAGTGTTAAAGCAATCTTTTAAGTCTAAATATAGAATCTCCAGTATTTGCTAAGACCTTTAGAATGACTACAGAGTAATGCAAAAACATGAAGGAGTAGACAGATTTAATTTCTATTAATGTTTCAAGTATCATCAAAATGTGATTTTATAATGAAGCCCCTAAGGATTAGGGTATAAATTAAAATAACTGGAATAATATCATGCAAAAAATATTGAAAAAACGGATGCTTGCACTTTCATGCTTATCGGTATTCATGCTGGCGGCTTGTAATGATGATGACAATTCATCTGGTAGCGTGGGTTCATCTACATATGTATCAGAATCGGCTTACGCAAAGGATTCACTAAGTGAAGCCGCTTCAATCACGGTCATGACGTATAAAATGCAAAGCGTCAGAAATGTCGCTGTCAATGCAACCGCAATGGTTTTATTCCCGAAAACTGCGCAGCCGGCAGATGGCTATCGCGTTGTGGTCTGGGAACACGGAACCTTAGGTGTCGGCGATAGCTGTGCACCTACCAATAATCTACTTGGGCCACGCTTTAAAGATCCATTGGCTAAAAGTCTTTTGGCTGCAGGGTACGTGATTGTAGCACCAGATTATGAAGGACTTGGAACGCCAGGAATACATCCTTATTTGCATCTTGAAAGTGAAGCACGTTCTGCAATTTCGGCTGTTAAGGCAGCACAGGAACATTATGGCAGCAAGCTTAATAAACAATGGATGTCGATTGGTCAGTCACAAGGTGGTCAGGCATCATTGGGAACAGCTGAATTTGCCAATAGTGATGCTAACTTTAAGGGCGCTGTGGCAGGCGCACCTGCATCGAGTTTGGGTCAGATTATTTTTAGTGTTGCCCCAGCTGCACTTGCGGCTGCCGAACAAAAAGAATTAGATGCCGGTGCAAGTTTGGCCTATCGTGCAGAAAATGGCTCTATTGGGGCTTATGCAACTTTACTGACCTATGCTGCATTTGCTGCAGTTGGAATTAAGGCATCCGATCCAAGTTTCAACTACAGAGAAATCTTTAGTGATACGCGCTCACAACTGATTGCTGAAATGGCAGAAGGAAGTACGGGTGAAAACGGATTGTGTCTTGACAGTACAGATCTGGTGAATGCGCCACAAGACAGTCTACGCTATCGATTTGCTCAAGATATTGTTAAGTTTTTAAGTGACAATCCAAGTAAAAAACTTCTGGATTATCCTGGATTAAATCAGCAGAAATTTGAAGCTAGTGCGCAAATCAAATCATTCTTGGCGGCAAGTCAGCCGGGCACAAAAAAGATTGATAAACCGATCATGATTATTCAGGGAACCGCAGATATGAGTGTGCCGTATCCTGTTACGCTCGCGCTCTATAACGCCATGAAAGCACAGGGAACTAATGTGCAGTTACTCACCGTACCAGGTGCTACACATACCCAAGCGATCGTCGATAAAAACGCCGATGCAGTGAACTTTATTCAGACTTATATGCCGGCTCGTCCTTAAGCAAACATCCCCCCAAGATTTTAAACGCCAATCTTAGGGGGATAGCTTAGGCTTCTAATTGATTTAAATAGTTATTTTTAACCTTCACATAATGCTGTGCCGAATAAGGCAAAAATGCTTTTTCTTTTTCGGTTAATGGACGCACTTGAACCACAGGGCTACCTACATACAAATAACCACTTTCAAGTCGTTTACGTGGTGGAACCAAGCTTCCTGCACCAATCATGACATCATCTTCAATCATCGCGTCATCTAAAATCACGGTATTAATTCCAACCAAAACACGATTTCCGATGGTACAGCCATGCAAGGTTACATGATGGCCAATGGTAACGTCTTCCCCAATGGTTAGGGGGGAACCATTGGGTTTGGTCTCATTTTTATGGCTTACGTGCAGCATGCAGTGATCTTGTACATTACTGTTGCGACCAATCCGAATCTGATTCACATCGCCCCGAATCACAGCAAATGGCCAGACCGACGCATGTTCAGCCAGTTGAACATCACCAATCACAACCGACATTTCATCGACGTAACAGCTTGAGTCGATTTTAGGTTGATGTTCGAGATAAGGACGTATATTTTTTTTCATTAGTGATCAATATCGTTGAGTTTTATACAGTATAAAAGAAAAAAGGCACTCATGTTTAAAACAAGAATGCCTTCATTTTTATTACAACCAATTAAAACAGGTTGCTAAAAAACTGCTTGATATGGTCGATCAAACGCGAGAAAAAGCCCGCTTCTTCGACTGGTTTTAGTGCCACCAATGGTTTTTCTGCAATCACTTTACCATCAAGCGTAGCAACTAATTTGCCCACAACCTGACCTTTTTGTAGCGGTGCATTCAATTTTGGTTGTACAACCAATTGGGTTTTAATGTTGTCTGCCTGACCTTTTGGCATGGTGACATTGAAGTTTTCTGCCAAACCAATCTGCACTTCATTTTCTTTACCAAACCATACTTTGGCCTTGGCAAGCACTTGATTTGCAGGTTGAACGTTTACCGTTTCAAAGTTTGAAAAGCCCCACGCTAAAAGGGTACGGGTTTGGTTGGCACGCTCATTAACACTGTTGGTTCCAAAAATAACTGAAATCAAGCGCATTGGCCCACGTTTACTCGATGTGGTGAGGCAGTAACCTGCTTCCGAGGTGTGTCCAGTTTTCAGACCGTCTACACTAGGGTCGGTGTATAGCAATGCATTACGGTTACCTTGCTTAATACCGTTAAAGGTGAATTCTTTTTCTGAATAAATTGGGTAGTACTTTGAACTGTCTTTAATGATGTGCTGTGCAAGCAGTGCCATATCTTTGGCAGATGAATAATGACCTTCTGCCGGTAAGCCAGTCGAGTTCATAAAGTGGGTATTCACCATACCTAAACGCTTGGCTTCTTGGTTCATCATGTGGGCAAATGTACCTTCATTGCCTGCCACATGCTCTGCCATGGCTTTAGAAGCATCATTACCCGATTGCACAATAATACCACGCAACATTTCAAGGACTGTTGCCGTGCCATTTAATGGTACATACATACACGATTCTGAACTACTTCCGCGGCACCATGCAGATTCATTCATACGAACCTGTTCGCCTTCGGTTAATTCGCCTTTTAAAAGCTTCTGCTCAATGATGTAACTGGTCATCATTTTGGTCATTGAAGCCGGTGCAAGATGCTCATTTTCATTTTTAGATGCAAGAATTTGACCGGTTTCATAATCCATCAGGACATAGGATTTGTTATTTAATTCTGGTGGTGTGGATAACACAGTTGCTGCATAGGAAAATGAGGGTAAAAGAACGAGTGCAGCAAGGGCGCTTTTTAGAGTCATTTCTAGTTGGTCCAATATCTTGAGTAAAGCAGAAGAGCCTAGCATTTTAGGATAAAGCAAAGCCGACTTCTACGGGAAAGTCGGCTTATTTCACACAGTATTGTAAATACGATTAAATTATGACTTATATGCTTTTACATCTTCGCAAACAGCACGATTTTGCTCATCACCAGCCTTTTTGGCATCAGCACGCGCTTCTTTTAAAAACTTCTGGAAATTTTTTTGTTTGCTGAGTTTTTCTAATGCCTCATCTGGATTACTTTCGTTTGGCATATAGTCTTTAACCAAACGTGAGTAGCCAGATTCAAATGCAGCTTTGTCTTGTGCAACCAATTTTGGGCAAATTTCATGCAGTACACGGATTGCTGCGAGCTCTTCTTGCGTAATGCCTTCTTGCGGTGTCACTTCAATATTTTCAGACATGTCTTTCGCATCGGCAGCGTGAACCACGGGTAATAGGGCACTCGATACAACAAGCAAAGCGGAGGAAATACGTAAAGCAATCGATTTTTTCATTGTTGACCTAAATCACATCTAAAATACAGTAATTTCACTAGAGTACCGTGATCTGAAAAGAATAAAAGTCAAAAATGTATACTTGATGTTGGTTTATCGAAAAATCATACAGATGAAAAGAGTACATAATCATCTTAAAAATCAGCATGATTTTTGCGCAGTGCATCGCTTTGGGGCTTGAATATTGATAAGAACATGGCGATATAATCGGAGCCTTGTTTTCGTTGATTAGATAGAGTCTGCTTGAAGTGAATATTTTAATAGCCAATGACGACGGTGTGTTTGCTCCCGGAATTCAAGCATTAGCCAAAGCATTACGTCCGCTGGGGCGGGTGGTCATCGTAGCACCAGAAAGTGAGCGCAGTGGCTACTCGAGTGCCTTAACGCTTGACCGACCACTGCGTCCGATTCAAATTGCACAAGATGTCTGGGCGGTCAACGGTACTCCTGCCGACTGTGTATATCTGTCAATGAACGGCTTGTTTGATTTTGAGTTTGATCTGGTCGTGAGCGGAATTAACAGCGGCGCCAATTTAGGTGACGATGTACTGTACTCGGGTACGGTGGGTGCTGCATTTGAAGGACGCTTGATGAAGCAGCCAGCGATTGCGGTGTCTCTGGCAGGCAGTAATGTGCGTTCTTATGAAAATATCAACGACTATGCCGTTGCTGCACAATGGGTTCATGACTTTATTAAAAAAGGACTGCCAAATTTACCGGCACGTCATATTCTCAATATCAATATTCCAGACGTGCCTGAGCTAAAAGGCGAAAAAGTCACCTATCAGGGGCTACGTGGTCAAGCCAAGCCAATTACCAGTCATGTCGATCCGCGTGGACGTCAGGTCTATTGGATTGGTCTTGCTGGGGAAGCTGTTACAGATCCAAGAAAAACGCCGTCACATATCCAGTCAGATTTCTTTGCAGTCGCCAATGGTTATGTCAGCATTACCCCGATTCAGATGGATGCAACCAATTATAATATTTTAGAAGACTTACAAACATATATAGGCTAGAGCTATAACTGACCGCGCTGTAAGTGTTGTAACTTTGTGAAAAAAAGGTGAAGAGACTCGTTTCTTCATCCTTTTTTGGTAATCTTAGTGCAACGATTTGTTAGTGTTGCTTGATTCGAGAGGGAGATAAATGCAATTGCTTCGACAACAACGGGATTTTAATGCTTCGGCCCATACTTTCATCAAAACAATAATGTTGTCTGCTGCGGTTGCTGGTACACTTGCAATCACCGGATGTGCCTCAAAACCTCAGATAAATCAGCAAGTTCGATATACGAGTGCGCCAGATTACTATACGGTGCGTTCAGGTGATACATTAAGCGGGATTGCCGCACGCTATGGTTTAAATTATTTAAATGTGGCAGAGCTCAATGATATTGCGCCGCCATATCGCATTTACGTAAATCAATCTTTACGTTTGAAAGGCTCGGCAAGCCGTCGCTCTGTGACTACTCAGCCAATGGTTCAATCTGCACCTATTCAACGCCAGAGTATTAATTTACCGACCACAACGGCGCAAACCACTCCACCAAGAACCACCACGCCTGTAAATACTGTACCAGCGCCAGTTGTTCCTGTTTCGCCTGTACCAAGTACTTTGCGCTGGATGAAACCATCGAATGGTCCAGTCATTCAAAGTTTTAATTTGGCAAGTAATATCAAAGGGATACGCTATGGTGGAAACCAAGGTGATCCAGTCTTCGCAGCAGCAAACGGTCAGGTGGTATATGCGGCAGATGGCTTGAAAGAATATGGAAACTTGGTGCTTGTTAAACATGTCGATGGCTATATTACAGCGTATGCACATAACAGCAAGATGCTCGTAAAAAGCGGAGATAATGTAACGGCCGGTCAAAAAATTGCTGAAATGGGTTCTTCAGGTACAAACCGCGTGATGCTTGAGTTTCAGGTGCGTTTAGATGGTAAACCGATTAATCCTGCCAACATTATCCCAATTAACTAATAGGAATTATGAATTAGATAATGCAAAGCATAGATTTCTCCGTATAATACAACGAGTTGCTTTTATCATATTTAGATAAGGAGCATCTCATAAGTTCAGAGGGAAATTTATGTTAGATCAACTTCGAGCAATGGGAGTATTTGCTTGTGTTGTAGAGAAAAGTTCGTTCAGTGGTGCAGCCCGAAATTTAGGTATCACCACCAGTGCAGTCAGTCAGCAAATTCGGTCACTAGAGCAAGAGATGGATGTTACACTGCTACATCGCTCTACCCGAAAGTTAAGCTTAACTGAGGCTGGACAAGCTTTTTTCCACAGTTGTCAAGAAATGCTCGCTGCTGCAGAGCGTGGAAAAATTCGGATCAACGAATTAAGGGATGATTTAATCGGGGATCTTCGCATTGCGACGACACCAGAGTTAGGTGCATTCCACGTGATTCCTGCATTGTCACATTGGATGTCTGCTCATCGCGGATTGTCCGTTCATTTTGAAGCTGATCATCGGTATATAGATCTTATTGAAGGGCGGATTGATATAGCCATTCGGATGAGCCAACGTATAGACGATCAGAGTTTAAATGCCATTCCGATGGCGCGTGTCGATCAAGTATTGGTCGCCTCGCCAAGTTATTTAAATCAATCGGCTCCAATTTCGCGCCCAGAAGATTTGGCGAATCATGATCTCATTCCAATTAATCTGATGAATGGTTATCAAGATTTTTCGTTTCAACACGCATCAAGTGGTGAACGCGTCGATCTTCAGATGAAAAATCGTTTGCAAACAAATAACGTATTTATCGCCAAAGCGCTATGCCAGCAAGGCCACGGCGTTGCCAGAATATTGTATTTGGATGTTCAAAAAGAATTGATCAATGGCTCGCTGGTCGAGGTTTTACCTGATTGGAACCTTCCTGCATTTAATTTGTATGCACTGACTCAAAAGCGCGAACAGCAACCGATGAAAATTCATCGTTGTCTAGATGCCCTCAAACAATATTTTGGCCAGCTTCCAGGCGGTCGTAATTTGTTAGAAGCATGCTAAGCGCAGAATAAAAAAAGCCGCATCAGCGGCTTTTTTTGATTGATTTAACTTAGGCCTTGATAAAATCTGTAATGGCCGGCACTAAGCGCGCCAAAAGGTCATCGGCTTGTTCAAATGTCATATTGAGTGGTGGGAGTAAACGGACTACGTTTCCTGCGGTCACATTGACAATCAGCTTATAATTGTCACGTGCACTATGCACGATATCTGCACATGGCATAGGTAATTCAATACCAATCATCATACCGAAGCCACGCACCTGAACTGAAAACTCTCCGAGACGTTCGCGTAACTGTTCAACAATATAACTGCCCACTTTTTCCGCATTTTCAATGACATTCTCTTTTTGAATGGTATCAATTACGGTGTAAACCACTCGTGAACCCAGCACTGTTCCACCATATGTCGAACCATGGCTACCTGGCCCAAGCAGACCAACAGCTTTGCCTTGCGTCATCACAGCACCTACCGGAAAACCATTGCCTAAGCCTTTAGCTGTTGTCAGAACATCGGGAACAATATTGGTGTGCTGGTAAGCAAAGTACTTTCCTGTACGGCCGTTTCCAGTTTGAATCTCGTCTAGCATCATCAGCCAATTGTGTTGATTACACAATGCACGCACTTCTTCAAGATAGCTAAAACCTTGAGGTGCAGTATTAATACCGCCTTCGCCCTGAATCGGTTCAATTAAAATAGCCACGATATCAGGATGATGAAGTGCAGCTTCTTGAATCGCTTCAACATCACCAAAAGGAACGCGTATAAAGCCTTCTACCAATGGATAAAAGCCTTCTTGTACTTTACTGTTGCCAGTTGCAGATAAAGTGGCGAGGGTACGGCCATGAAAAGATTTTTCGGCCACAATAATTTTAGGCTGGCGAATTCCTTGCTGTGCGCCAAACTTACGCGCAATCTTGATTGCGCCTTCGTTGGACTCGGCACCACTGTTTGAAAAGAAAATTTCGTGCATGCCTGAAACTTCGGCCAGCTTTTGTGCTGCTGCCGTTTGCCATGGAATTTCGAAGATATTACTGGTATGTACCAACGTCGCGGCCTGTTCGGCGATCGCCTCGGCAATGACAGGGTGTGCATGACCCAGTCCACAGACCGCAATCCCGGTTAAGGCATCGAGATACTCGGTTCCATCTTCCGTATAAAGATAAGATCCTCGGCCTCGCACAAAACTGATCGCTTGGCGGCCATAGGTTGCCATCAAATGAGTGGGTTGATCAGGTTGTACAGGGGCGAGGGTGATGTGATTCATATCGTACTCTTATCTGTGAAAAGAAATGAATTAAAAAGGGTATATAAGCAAAAACTCTTCAGGAAAGAAAGTATAAAACGAAAATTAAGCGAGAAATCTTAGGATCAGGCACACGGATTGTATACTTTTAGGTATAATGCCCTGAGAATAGTTGAGGATTTATCTATGACTGAACAAGCGCGTGATACAGAAGCGTTAATTCGTGACCAAATTGCTAAACATGCAGTGTTACTTTACATGAAAGGTACGCCACAATTTCCACAGTGTGGTTTTTCTGCGCGTGCAGTTGAAGCGCTGAGTCAAATTGGGCGACCATTTGCTTATGTCAATATTCTCGAAAATCCAGATATTCGTGCAACATTGCCGGGCATTGCAAACTGGCCGACATTCCCTCAATTGTGGGTCAATGGCGAACTTGTTGGTGGCAGCGACATCATGCTCGAAATGTTCCAAAATGGTGAGTTAAAGCCATTAATCGAGCAGCATAGTCCAGCTCCAGAAGCATAATGCTGATATAAAAAATCCCACATTATTGTGGGATTTTTTTGTTTTTATTTACTGTCTTCTTTCACATCTTTCGCTGCTTTCTCGACATGTGCAGCGGCATCATGAGTCGCATCACGTGTTGCAGCTTCAGTTTTTTGAGCTGCATTTTCAGTTGAAGCAGCTGCTTTATCGGCAGCAGCATCGATTTTAGCCGCAGCGTTGTCTGTAGCCGATTCAATTTTTTGAGCTGCGTTGTGTGAAGCATCTTTAATATCGTGGCCTGCTTGATTTGCTGCATTTTCCAAATGCTGGCCTGTTGTTGCGCCTGTCTCAGGGGTTTTTTCTTTACTACAACCCACCAGTGCCACAGCGGCCGCCAAGCTTGCAATCATCATCAGTTTTTTCATTGTATATTTCCTTTTTGTGAGGCATCCGATTGATATCGAAGTTAATTCATTATGCTAAAAATTATGCTATCTACTGATTTAAATTTGTAATTAAAATGTTTAAAAATGCAATAAAAAAAAAGGCTTATCCATCGGGGAAGATAAGCCTTATAAAAAGGTAAAACTACACTTGCGTTAAAAAATTAACCATTGCGAATAATATAATCGAAGGCAGACAATGCGGCTTTTGCCCCTTCACCTGTTGCAATAATGATCTGCTTGTACGGTACCGTGGTACAGTCACCCGCAGCAAATACACCCTTCACATTGGTTTCGTTACGCTCATCAATAATGATCTCACCGCGTACATTTAAATCCACTGTGCCTTTTAAGAAATCGGTGTTCGGCAACAATCCGATCTGTACAAAAATACCAGACAGCTCAAGCGTATGCTCGGTATCAGTGCCACGGTCTTTATATTTCAGACCCGTCACCTGACTACCGTCTCCCACCACTTCAGTGGATAAGGCATGCGTGATCACGGTGGCATTGCTCAAACTGTTCAGCTTGTCTTGCAATACCTGATCGGCACGAAGTTTGGTATCAAACTCAATCAGCGTCACATGCTCAACAATTCCCGCCAGATCAATCGCAGCTTCAACACCCGAGTTACCGCCACCAATCACCGCTACTTTCTTGCCTTTAAACAGCGGACCATCGCAGTGTGGGCAGTATGCAACACCACGGGTGGCATATTCATCCTCACCCGGAACATTCATCTTTCTCCAGCGCGCACCAGTAGAAAGAATGACGGTTTTCGATTCAACTGTAGCGCCATTTTCAAGTTCAAGATGTACCAGACCATTTATGGTTTGGTCTGCACCGGTGATCTTGCTCACACGCTGCAAGTTCATGATATCGACATCGTATTCACGAATATGTGCTTCCATATCGGTGGCAAACTTCGGCCCCAAGGTTTTTTGCACTGAGGTAAAGTTTTCAATGTCCATGGTGTCCATGACCTGACCGCCAAAGCGCTCTGCGATCATACCGGTACGAATGCCTTTACGTGCGGCATAAATGGCCGAGGTTCCACCCGCAGGGCCGGCACCGACCACCAGCACATCAAAGGCAGCTTTGGCATTGATGGCCGCAGCGTCTTTTTCAGCCGAATTATTGTCGAGTTTAGCTACAATCTCTTCAAGCGTCATACGGCCCTGACCAATATGCTGACCGTTTTGGAACACCATCGGCACAGCCATGATCTTGCGTTCTTCAACCTCATCCTGGAAGAAGGCACCGTCAATCATGGTGGCTGTTGCATTCGGGTTATAAATGGCAATCAGGTTGAGGGCCTGTACCACATCTGGACAGTTATGGCAGCTTAACGACACAAATACATCAAAATGATCG